>JBDTMK010000014.1:0-20079 GCA_039934315.1 Pyrinomonadaceae bacterium
TTTACTTCGCTTTCGATACGAACGAAGGGGAAACGATCCTTCTCAAAGTCGCCATCTCTTACGTCTCGATCGAAGGAGCGCGGAAGAATCTAAAAGCTGAGCTTCCCGGCTGGGATTTTGACAAAGTCCGCGCAGATGCGAGGGCTGCGTGGAACAAAGAACTGTCAAAGATCGAGGTCTCGGGCGGAACGGATGATCAGACGACGACGTTCTACACGGCGCTCTATCACACGATGATCCACCCGAGCGTGTTCAATGACGTCGACGGACGCTACATGGGTCACGATCGCAAAGTTCACCAACTCGACGGTTATGAGAAGGAGAGAACGGGAGAACCTCAGAAGGGGAGAGCGGGAGACCGATCCAACTCGACCAATCCAAAATCCAAAATCCAAAATCCAAAATCAGAGCAATATACGGTCTTCTCCCTCTGGGACACGTTTCGCGCGGCGCATCCGTTGTACACGATCATCGATCAGAAACGTACGGTCGATTTCATAAACACGTTCATCCGCATCTACGAACAAGGCGGACGGCTGCCGGTCTGGGAATTGTGGGGCGAAGAGACCGACACGATGATCGGCTATCACGCCGTCTCGGTCATCGCCGACGCGATGGCGAAGGGCATCAAGGGATTCGATTACGAGAAAGCAAACGCGGCGGCGAAGCATTCGGCCGAGCTCGATCACTTCGGACTTGCCGCGTACAAGAAGCGCGGTTACATCTCGATGGAGGACGAAAACGAATCGGTCTCCAGGACGCTCGAGTATGCGTACGACGATTGGTGCATTGATCAAATGATGAGCGTTCTTTACACGCAGAGAGCTGGGAAATACAACTACACAGCCGAGCAAGCGAACAACGACCCGATATTACAGCGATTGGAGAAGGATAGTGATTACTACTCGGCGAGAGCGGGATATTATGAAAACCTCTTCGATTCTAAGTCCACCTTTTTTCGGCCGAGGAAAAACGGCGGTTTTGTCGAGCCCTTTTCACCGAATGAGGTGACGTTCGGATTCACCGAGGGGAATTCCTGGCAGTATTCATTCTTTGTCCCGCATGATCTGCGACGACTTATTGAGCTGCATGGCGGCAAGGATAAGTTTGCCGCAAAGCTCGACGAACTCTTCACAACCGACCAGAAACTCGCCGGTCGCGAGCAGTCCGACCTTACAGGCCTCATCGGTCAATATGCTCACGGCAACGAGCCTTCGCATCACATCGCATATCTCTACGATTACGTCGGTCAGCCATGGAAGACTCAGAAGTACGCGCGCCGCATAATGGACGAGTTCTACAGGAATTCACCCGACGGGCTGATCGGCAACGAAGACTGCGGCCAGATGTCTGCGTGGTACGTGCTGAGCTCAAGTGGCTTTTATCAAGTAACCCCTGGAGACGGAATCTACGTTTTCGGGACGCCACTTTTTCCAGAGGTGAAGTACCGGCTTGAGAATGGCAAAGCGTTCACGATTCGAGCAACTAATGTTTCGTCGGCAAATAAATATATACGCTCGGCAAAACTAAATGGCGAGACTCTCGATGCTCCGATCCTTGTGCACGAAGACATAATGAAAGGTGGAACCCTCGAGTTCGAAATGAGCGACAAGCCGGAGATTAATGCATTTCCGAGTACTAGTGGTCCGACTTCAACTCTTCCCGGGAACGCGGTAGCGGTACCGCTGATCAGTGGTCAACGGACATTTGGCGGAAACTCAGTAGTATCCATTACAACGCCAAAGCCTGATTCCAAGATTCGTTTCACAACGGATGGTTCGATTCCTACGTTGAAGTCTCCCATCTACGCGCAGCCAATAACGATCAGCGCCAACACCACCGTAAAAGCCATTACTGAAGACTTTCTAGGTCGGCCGAGTTTGGTTGCGGAAGCTACTTTGCGAAAGCGTCCGAGCGACTGGACCGTTAAGATCGTCTCGCCATACAGCACGCAGTACACGGGCGGCGGAGATGACGCGATCGTAGACGGTATCCGCGGGACGACTAATTTTGCGTCGGGCGAGTGGCAAGGATATCAAGGCAAGACGTTCGAAGCAGTGATCGATCTACAAAGGGAGACGGAGATCAAGTCAGTCGGCGGAAGTTTTCTCCAGGTTGTGAGTCCGTGGATATGGATGCCGGACCGGATCGAGTTTGACGTATCGAATGACGGGGTGAATTTCACACGCGTGGCCGAGATCAAACCGGGTTTTCCGCAGCGCGAAATGACACCGACGATTCGCGAGTACCGCCAAAGCATCGCACCGACAAAAGCGCGATACGTCCGCGTCCGCGCATCCAATTTCGGTAAGATCCCGGCTTGGCATCCGGGAGCCGGAGGCGATCCGTGGATATTTGTGGATGAGATATTTATTCGTTGACCCTTAATTTCTTAGCTCGCCTAGCGAGCGACAGCATGAAGCCCCCAGCTTGAGCTGAGGGTACGAGTCGATTTAACGGACCAGCTCGCGTAGCGCGCGACAGATCCCGAATGCGAAATCTATCGCTCGCTACGCGAGCTCCGTGCCGTTTTCGTTCCTTGCTACCAGGTAAAGCTGGGGCTTTATGCTGTCGGTCGCTACGCGAGCTTAGGCATTTCTTTTTCTCTATCCCCCCTTTCTACTATCGCTCGCTACGCGAGCTAAGAGTTCACGTAAAAAAATCGACGACTTTTTCCTAACCAGTCGCGTCTTATAACTGCACCTCTCGGGCTGCAAGGGCAATATGGACAGAAGATATTTTCTAAAAAGCAGTGGCATCGGCCTCGCGAGCTTCGGCCTGATGGCTGCGGCGCCCGAGTTTTTACACCAGTTCGCGTCGGCCCAGACCGCAAAAGGCGCATACGGGAAAAAGAAAGTTCTCGTGACGATCTTCCAGCGAGGAGCGGTCGATGGATTAAACATGATCGTCCCGCACGGCGACAGCGCGTACTACGATCTACGACGAACGATCGCCGTCCCGCAGCCGGGAAAAATAAATGGAGCCATCGATCTCGACGGGCACTTCGGTCTGCATCCGTCGATGAGCGCGCTCGCACCGTTTTGGAAAGATAAGAAGTTCGCCGTAATCGATGCAGTCGGTTCGCCCGATAACACGCGTTCGCATTTTGATGCTCAGGATTATATGGAATCGGGAACGCCCGGAAATAAATCGACGCGCGATGGTTGGCTGAACCGTGTTCTGCAGACGGCTCCGGCAAAAGATGCTTCGCCGTTCCGTGCTGTCTCGATGACACAGTCGCTGCCGCGCGCGCTCTATGGAAAAGCGCCCTCAGTTGCGATGACGAACCTGGCCGACTTCTCAATAAAAGCCGGGCTCTATACAGCCGATCTCAAAGGCGGATTCGAAGGCGTCTACCAGGAGAATGCAAAGGACAACCTCGGTGAAACTGGCCGGGAAACTTTCGGGGCAGTGAATTTCCTCAAGAGCGCAAACCCTGGGCAATACAAACCGGAGAACGGCGCGGTTTATCCGAACTCGGCGCTCGGCAGATCGCTTATGCAGATCGCACAATTGATAAAGGCCGGCGTCGGACTTGAGATAGCATTTACGGATACTGGCAACGACATCCGGTGGGATACGCATACGAACCAGGGTGGAGCACAAGGACAGCTTGCGAATTTTCTGCGGACATTTAGTCAGGCCATTGCGGCGTTCGGAACGGATCTTGGAGCGCGGATGGACGACGTGATCGTTCTCACAATGTCCGAGTTCGGACGGACGGCTCGCGAGAACGGATCGCGTGGAACCGATCATGGCCACGGCAACGCAATGCTGGTTCTCGGCAATTCCGTCAGGGGCGGAAAGGTGTACGGCGATTGGAAAGGGCTGAAGCCCGATCAACTGAACGAAGGGCGGGATGTCGCCGTGACGACCGATTTCCGTGATGTGTTTGCGGAGGTTGCAAGCAAGCATCTCGGAACGACGGATCTCAATTCGCTGTTTCCGAAATACACTGTGAGTAAGTCGAACTTCCGGCGTTTTTTGGGGTGATTGTTTAAGGCAGAGATCGCGGAGAAGCGGAATAGATCAGGAAGCGTGTCATGGATGGATGCGCTTCCTTTTTTCTTTTTCTCCGCGCGTTCTCCGCGATCTCTGCGTTTGGTACTCTTTTCTCGTGTTCGAAAAACGCAGCACAAAACTCGAGCGGATAGACACCGGCGACTACACCCACGGAGAATATGCGACGTTCCTGCGCGAGATCGCGTTCATCAATCGTTACCTTGGCGACGGACGTGCGTTGAAAAAGAGTTTGCTAAGGCAAATTGAAGAACAAGATCTGCGGGAGTTGAGCGTGCTTGATGTGGGGTGCGGATCCGGGGAGTTGCTGCGGATGATCGCGGAATTTGCACATAAGACCGCGCGGAAGGCGTCATTGACCGGAATCGATCTCAACCCTATCTCTTCAGCGACCACGCAGTCCGAATCGAGTAAGTTTCCCGAGATCGTCGCGGTCCGCGGCGATGCATTTAAGTTACCGTTCGCTGACGGTGCATTCGACTACTCGATCTCATCTCTTTTCTTCCACCACCTGACTGACGATCAGATCCCGATCGCTCTGAAAGAAATGTCGCGTGTCTCGCGACGCGGCATCTTTGTCATCGATCTGCATCGAGATCCGGTTGCGTATGCTGGGTATAAGGTTTTCTGCGCTGTGTTTCGTATTTCGAAACTCGTCAGAGACGACGGATCGTTGTCGATAAAGAAGGGATTTCACGCGGGTGAGTTGGAAAGACTCGCGAGGAACGCTGGACTGATCGAGCCTGAAGTGGTTCAGGTGACTCCAGGAAGGATCGTGCTGAAGTCGAATCGCTAAGAGCGGGGGCAAGGCCCTGGGCAAAGCCCGCCTTCCGGACCTCCGAATGTGACTGGCTTGCCCGGTTGCTGAAAATAGTCTGAAGTGTTGAAACCAGTTGCAACATTCGCGGGTCCGGAAGGCGGGAGCGCCCCCGCTATTCTCCGTGAATGAGCCTACTCCATCGACCTTAACCTCAATCTCAATGCCTGCAGCTTAATAAAACCTTCCGCGTCGTGTTGGTCATACGCACCAGCGTCATCTTCGAACGTAACGACGCGTTCGCGATAGAGTGAGTTTGGCGACCTGCGTCCGGTGATGATGACATTTCCTTTGTAGAGCTTTAGCCGCACATCGCCGGAAACCGTTTCCTGCGTTTGATCGATCATCGAACGGAGAATTTCAAACTCCGGAGCGAACCAGAAACCGTAGTAAACCGATTCCGCGAATTTCGTCCCTAGCGAATCGCGCAGGCGGGTGACCTCGCGATCCATAGTGATCGATTCGAGCGCACGGTGTGCCGCCATGAGGATCGTCACCCCGGGCGTTTCATAAATACCTCGCGACTTCATTCCGACAAAACGATTCTCGACAAGATCGACGCGTCCGATACCGTGCTCGCCGCCGAGGAAGTTGAGTTTCGAAAGCAGATCGACCGCGCCGTACTTTTCGCCGTCGATGGCCACGGGCTCACCCTTTTCAAAGGTCAGCACTATTTCTTCGGCTATATCTTTCGCATTCTCCGGCGACTTCGTGAGCAGGAAAATATCTTCCGGCGGAGCAGCCCATGGATCTTCGAGTATTCCGCCCTCATATGAAACGTGCATCAGATTGCGATCCATCGAATACGGTTTCGCGGTAGTGGCCGTCACGGGAATACCGTGCTGCTTGCAATAGGCGATCAGATCCGCACGGCCTTTAAATTCCCATTCGCGCCAAGGAGCGACAACCTTGATGTCCGGCTGGAGCGCATAGTACGTCAGCTCAAACCGCACCTGATCGTTCCCTTTTCCAGTCGCTCCGTGGGCCACCGCGTCGGCTCCCTCGCGCTGCGCGATCTCTATCTGCCGTTTTGCGATCACCGGGCGGGCGAGCGATGTACCGAGTAGATAAACACCCTCGTAAAGCGCGTTTGCCTTAACCGCCGTCCAGACGAAATCGCGCACGAACTCTTCGCGAAGATCTTCGACATAGAGCTTCGATGCTCCGGTCGCTTTCGCCTTTTCCTCGAGGCCGGTCAGCTCTTCGCCCTGACCGACGTCGGCGCAATAGCAGACGACCTCGCAGCCGTAAGTTTCCTTTAACCACAAGAGCATCGCGGAGGTGTCGAGACCGCCGGAATAAGCCAATACAACTTTGTTAATTTTCTTCATCGATTGACGCTGCATTCCAAAATACAGCCGAGTGTAAACTAATAGTCGAGTATAATTTAGAAGTTTCGAATCAAAGAACCGGAGTGTGGAATATTGGAAATCAAAGCGTACTTGTACGACGCGGCGGGAAATGATGAAGTCGTTCTGCCGGAAGACGTCGACATCCGCAAGTTAAAACAAAACCAACTACTTTGGATAAACGTTCTCGAGCGGGACGAGGAAACCCTGCGACGGGTGGCCAAGGCTGTCAGTCTCGAGGGCGTCCCATTCCGATCAGTAATGAAGACCGAAGACCGGCCGCGCATCGAAAATTACGCCAACTTTTTTCGATTCAGCATCAGCTCCGTCCGTCTCGAAAAGGGAAAGAGTCCGCAGATCGTGATGATCGACTACATCGTCGGCCCAAATTTTTTGGTCACGGTCCATGAGGGGGAAATCGAGTACTTTGAGGAGTTTCGAAAAAGGGAAAAAGGCGAAACGAAGATCGGAAAGCTCGACGCGGAGAGCTTTCTCGCGACCCTCCTTGACCTGCACATAGTCTCTTATTTTCACGCGATGGAAGAGATCGAACATCGTGTCGACAAATTCGACGAGCGTATTTTGAAGACTGACGTCGATGCGAATAACCTGCTCTCGGATATGGTAAAGCTAAGGCGCGACGTGTCGGACCTGAGGCGGTGGCTGCTGCCTCATCGCGATGTTTTTTATTCGCTGACGCGTGCTGACTTCCTTCAGATCGCGGAGTCGGATTCGGTCGAAGAATTCAAGCGTCTGACTGATCATTTTGAGAATGCGGCTGACGCGATCGAGCGGTTACGGGAAACGGTACTCGGCGTGTTCGAACTTTACGCGACGAAGTCGGCCCAGCTGACGAACACATTCGTTCAGCGGCTAACTTTTCTGACGCTGTTAACCGGGTCGGTCGCGGTAATCGCGGGAATACTGGGGATGAATTTCAAGGCGGATATCTTCGACGCGCCAAACGGATTTGGGGTGACAGTCGGCGGGTTACTGGTCGTTGCGATTGGGTTGACGGCATATGCCCGTTACAAACGCTGGATCTAGTTTTTTACATACATGACGGAGACGAAAAATCTTTGGGGCGGACGGTTCACCGAAGCGTCGGACACGACCTTTGCCGAATTCAATAACTCGTTTCGATTCGATCGACGCATGTTTGCCGCCGATGTCGGAGCGAGTATCGCGCACGCAAATGGCCTGAGCGGAGGCGGTGTGCTAACGGCGGATGAACGTGATCGGATAACGACTGCGTTGCGCTCGCTTCTTGAGGCCAGTCAGTCCGAAAAGGGTTTTTTCGATGCTGAAGCGGAAGATGTCCATTCGTTTATCGAGACAAAATTGATCGGGCTGATCGGCGAGACCGGGAAAAAGCTCCACACCGGCCGGAGCAGAAATGATCAGGTTGCGACCGCGTTTCGTATCTGGCTGCGGGAAGAGATCGACTTGATCGTTGAGACCGTTATCACGCTTCAGCGAAGTCTGGTGGACGCTGCGACACGTCACGCGGACGCGGTACTTCCCGGCTACACGCACCTCCAGCGGGCCCAGCCGATACTATGGCCGCACTGGTGCCTCGCCTATTTTGAAATGCTTGCAAGGGATCGTGAACGGCTCACGGATGTTCGGCGGCGCGTCAACGCGATGCCGCTCGGTTCAGCGGCACTCGCGGGAACGAGTTTTCCGATAGACCGCGAAGCTGTCGCGCGTGAACTCGGATTCGAATCGATTTCCCGTAACAGTCTCGACGCAGTTTCTGATCGTGATTTTGCGCTCGAGTTCGTCGGCGCGTGCGCGATCACGATGGTTCACCTCTCGCGAATGGCGGAGGACCTTATTCTCTATTGCTCGACCGAATTCGGTTTTGTCAGCTTGAGTGATGCGGTGTCAACCGGATCAAGCCTGATGCCGCAGAAAAAAAATCCGGATTCGCTTGAGTTGATCAGAGGCAAGGCCGGCCGCGTGTTTGGCCACCAAACGGCGCTGCTGGCAACGATGAAGGGATTGCCCCTCGCCTACAACAAGGACATGCAAGAAGACAAGGAAGCGGTATTCGATACGGTCGATACCGTTCTGTCATGCGTTCGTGTCAGCTCGATCGTTCTGAATAATCTTACAGTTAATGAAGACCGCGCCCGTGAGTCTGCTTCGCACGGTTTCCTGAACGCGACCGAGCTCGCCGACTATCTCGTCAAGAAAGGACTTCCGTTTCGCAGCGCTCATGACACCGTCGGGAAGGCTGTCCTCTTCGCCGCCGAGAGTGATCGAGAATTGGAGGATCTGAGTCTCGAAGAGTTTGGCCGATTTTCGGAAGCGATCGACAAAGATGTGTTCGACGCGCTCAGCCTGGATAGCGCAGTTGATTCCAAATCGCAGGCTGGCGGCACGTCGCGGACCCGCGTCGCTGAAGCTCTCGAAGAAGCTCGACGATCGCTGGTTGTCTCAGAAGAGAGAACCATTCCGTCATCCGAAACAGCTGCCACCCCTCCTTTGTAAGGAGCGGTGTTTCTCCGGATCTCATGCACAAGTTCGTACGCAGTTTGATCACCGAATGGCGAAAGCTCGCGTTGCCGTTCGCGGATGAGGCGGTTGTGATCGCTGTTTCCGGCGGTGCCGATTCGATGGGCCTTCTGCTGGCGATACACGATCTTGTAAAACGAAAAAAAATAACTCACCGCATTATTGCAGCACATTTCAATCATAAAATTCGCGGACGAGAAAGTGACGCGGACGAACGATACGTGGGTGAAGAAGCAAGACGTTTGGGACTGGAGTACATCGCCGGATCGTCGCTGCTGCCAAAAAAGGGAAACCTCGAGCAAGTTGCGCGCGATTCTCGTTACAAGTTCCTTTCTAAACTCGCAAGTCAAAACGGTGCGTTCGCCGTGCTTACGGCTCACACACAAAACGATCAGGCCGAGACGGTTCTGTTTAATCTGATCCGCGGCAGCGGGCCGAACGGCCTCGCCGGAATGAGGCCGGTTCGGGAAATGGAAGGGAGCGTTCTCCTGATCCGGCCACTGCTCTCATGGGCGACCCGAGAGGACACGGAGGACTTCTGTCGCCACATTGGAATTAAATATCGAACCGACCGGATGAATAGCGACGAAAAATACAGTCGCGTGCGGATTCGAAAGAAGATCCTTCCGCAACTTGCTGAGATCAATCCGAAGATAATCGAAACGCTGGCCCGTACTGCCGATCTGATGCGTGACTGCTCCGAATCGACGCCGATATCTCCTGATAACGGCGGTGCGAATCTTGTGGTGAAAAACCTGAAAGCACTCCAAAGACCCGACTTGTACGCTGCCATTCGGTCGTGGCTCGCCGCAAATCGAGGAAACCTGCGGTCTTTGGAACTGAAACATATAGAAGCCATCGAGCGTTTGATCCAGAGCCCGAAGAGCGGAAACACTATCGAATTACCGGGAGGCGGGCGGGTCGTGAAGCAAGGCGGGCGGCTAAGCTTCAGGAACATTAAGGTTGAAAAATGACCGCCCGCGAACTACAATCGACGATTGGCGTTTCCGGTGGCGAGAGCCCCTGATTTACGGGAACAACTCGCATTAGGGAACCTTCATCCAAATGCTTTGGTGAAGCGAATTCATGGGTGGAAGTTGATTTGGAGGCTATAAATTGAGTTCTAAAGCAAAACAGGTTCTGTTGTGGTTGGTGATAATATCCGGAGCCCTGTCATTTGTCTGGTTTCTCCAGGGCCGGCAGGCTAAGCCGTCTCAGGACCTAAGCATCGACATGGCCGTCACGCGTATCGAGAACAAGGAGTTCAAAGAAGCTTTGTTCAAGCAGTCGGCCGTGGAATTTACCGACTTGAGCGGAAACAAATTTCTGACGAAGATCGGGAGCGATCCGACACGTGAACTTCTCACGACCACAGTAAACGATTTTAATAAGCAGAATCCGAGTTCCAAGATCTTGACGAACGAGGAAGAAGCTTCTAGCGGACTCGGCTGGCTGATCCTGATCCAGGCTCTGCCGTTTCTTCTTTTGATCGGCTTCCTCGCCTTTACGCTGCGTCAAATGCAGGCGGGCGGCAACAAGGCACTGAGCTTTGGTAAGTCAAAGGCAAAGCTTCTTAATAATCAGCAGAAGCGGGTTACGTTCAAGGACGTTGCCGGTGTCGACGAGCCGAAAGAAGAGCTTCAGGAAATAATCGAATTTCTAAAAGATCCGCAAAAGTTTCAGAAGCTGGGCGGAAAGATACCGAAAGGCGTCCTCATGATGGGACCTCCGGGAACGGGTAAGACCCTGCTCGCGAAAGCGGTCGCTGGCGAAGCGAACGTTCCTTTCTTCTCGATATCCGGTTCAGACTTTGTCGAGATGTTCGTCGGCGTCGGTGCGAGCCGCGTGCGCGACTTGTTCGAACAGGGCAAGAAGAATGCGCCTTGCATCATCTTCATCGACGAGATCGATGCGGTCGGCCGTCATCGCGGTGCTGGCCTCGGCGGCGGACACGATGAGCGCGAGCAGACGCTTAACCAGCTGCTCGTTGAAATGGATGGTTTTGAATCGAACGATGGCGTGATCCTGATGGCTTCGACCAACAGGCCGGACGTTCTCGATCCGGCATTGCTCCGGCCCGGACGCTTTGACAGACAGGTTGTCGTTTCTTATCCGGACGTTCGCGGCCGAGAAGGAATTTTGAAGGTTCACACACGGAAGATCCCGCTCGACGAAGGTGTAGATGTAAACGTTATCGCACGCGGCACTCCCGGATTCACCGGTGCCGATCTCGCAAATCTCGTTAACGAAGCGGCGTTGATTGCGGCCCGGATGAACAAAAAGGTCGTTACGTTGAACGATCTCGAATTTGCTAAAGACAAAGTCCTGATGGGACCCGAACGACGCAGCATGGTGATCTCTGACAAGGAGAAGCGCCTGACGGCGATTCACGAAGCGGGCCACGCGCTTGTCGGAATGAACATTCCGGAAAGCGATCCGGTGCATAAGGTGACGATCGTCCCGCGCGGACGTGCACTTGGCGTCACATTCTTTTTGCCCGAAGCCGACGTCTTGGGCAGAACGAAAGAAGAGCTCGAAGCGATGATCGCAAACTCGATGGGTGGCCGCATCGCCGAGGAGTTGTTCATCGGACGCGTTACGACCGGTGCATCGAATGACATCGAGAAGGCAACAGAGCTTGCTCGTGCGATGGTTTGCCAGTACGGAATGTCGGATCTCGGCCCGCTGGCGTTCGGAAAAAAGGAAGAGCAGATCTTTCTCGGCCGCGAGATCGCACAGCATCGCGATTTCTCTGAAGACACGGCGATCAAGATCGATCTTGAAGTAAAACGGATCGTCTCGGAGCAATATGCTCGGGCGACGAAAATCCTGCAGGAGAATCGCGAGGCGATGGAACGTCTCGTGGACGCTCTGCTCGAACACGAATCGCTGGATAGTGCACAGATACGGCGAGTGCTCGCAGGTCTTCCGGTAAACGGTGATGATCCGAAGCCAGTCGCCACCGACGACGACGGAACGCCCGAGACGGAAGAGAAGAAGAGCCGTTTCAAGAAACCGATACTTCCGCCGATAACGCCGAACAATCCGGCAACGGCGTAAGAAAGTGAAAACGTGAAAACGTGAAAGGGGAAAAGTTTTCTAGCTTTTCTCCTTTTTCATTTATCGCTTTCCAACTTTCTGACTTTCTGACTTTCTGACTTTCTCCTTTTTCACTTTTTCACTTTTTCACCTTTTCATTTTTATGTACTGGCGGACATCGCGGCGCACCATCGATTTCGGATCACGAGCCCTCGTGATGGCGGTCTTGAATGTCACGCCCGACAGTTTCTCGGATGGAGGACTGCTAGTCACCGTCGACGATGCGCTCCGGCAAGCGGAAAAGTTCATCGCTGAGGGTGGGGACATTCTCGACATCGGCGGCGAATCGACGAGGCCCGGCAGCTCGCGGGTTCCGATAGAAGAGGAAGCCCGCCGCGTTCTCCCGGTGATCGAAGCGATCGCGAAACGTTTCGACATTCCGATCTCGGTCGATACGACCAAATCGGAAGTAGCGACGCGAGCGATTGCCGTGGGTGCAGAGATCATCAATGACATTTCGGGGCTCCGGTTTGACGAAAAGATCGCTGAAGTTGCGGCGGCAACGAGAGCCGGACTCGTCCTTATGCATTCGCGCGGTGACTTCGAAGAAATGCATACTCAGCCGGAGGTCAGTGATATCCTCCGCGTAGTAGGAGACGGTTTTCGGGCGTCAGTCGCAAAGGCAAAGAGTTTCGGGGTCGCCGATGAATGTATCGCGCTTGATGTCGGAATCGGCTTCGGCAAAACGCGGGATCAGAACTTAGAATTGCTCGCCAAACTTGATAGACTCACCGCAGAGTTCCCGGGGAAGCCTATCCTTATAGGAACTTCCCGAAAATCTTTTATCGCGAAGTTGTTGAATGACGCGCCGATCGACGGGAGACTTGCGGGCTCGGTCGCTACGGCCGCGGTTGCGATCTGGAACGGGGCGAATATTATCCGGGTCCATGACGTGAAGGAAAGCGCGGACGCGGTAAATATCATCAGATCACTTCGAGATCAGTTATGAAGTTAGTTAGATGTCTTGCTCTGTTCGTCGCGGTTTTCGTAGTTTCCGGTTTTACCGATTGCTACAAGCCGGTGACGAATTCGGGCTTGCCGAAAAATATAAGAAAGATAGCGGTGCCGGCATTTCAGACTGAAGCCCGTGGGCTGCGCTATCGTGTCAGCTCTAGATTCACCGAAGCTGTCTCGCGCGAGATAATCCGCCGCGGAAATGGATTAAGGGTCCAAGGTTCGATCGAAGGTGCGGACGCGGTCGTCGAAGGAACGGTCCGGGACTTTAGTTTCGCAGGAGTTCTCCTCGACCGCGATGGCCGGGCACGTGTTTACGAGATCACTATCATCGCTGCCGTAACGGTGCGCGACCTCAAGGAAAACAAGATCCTTTACGATAATCAGAATTTCATTTTTCGCGACTCGTTCGAATTTTCCGAGGACCCGCGATCATTCTTTAACGAAGACGATCCGGCCGTCGAGCGGATAGCTCGAGCCTTTTCGGAATCGGTTGTCTCGGCGATCGTCAATGGCCTTGGTGTTAAGGAAGAAAAGAAATAAGCATGGCCATTCTCACCCGTCAGGATTTGCGAAATCAATTAAAGCGGCGAGAGCTGTCGCCGGTGTACGTTCTGTTTGGACCCGAGACTTATCTTCGCGACCTCGCTTTGAAAACGATCTGCGATCTCAGCTTTACCGCAGAGTGCGCACGCGATTTCAACGAAACGGTTTTCAGTTTGAATTCCGACGGCAACCTCCGCAGTGCGCTCGCAGCCGCGGAACAGCTGCCGATGATGGCATGTCGGCGGGTCATTCGCATCACCGACGTGCGTGTCTCCTCGACCGGTGCGAAGGACACGCTTCGCGAAGACGATGAAGCCGCGCTCGAGGCATATCTTAAACGGCCCGCCGACTCTTCCATCGTGATCTTTGTTGCCGAAGAATTCGATAAGCGCCGCAAGGTCGCAAAGCTGCTGACCGACCACACAACGGCGGTTGAGTTCGCCGACCTAAAAGACGCAGAGCTTGCCTCATGGGCCAGCACCAAGATCAAAGAGGCAGGTTCCGAGATCGATGAACCCGGGCTTCGGCTTTTGGTTTCTCTTGTCGGCGCCGATGTGCGGCGACTCACTGTTGAGATCGAAAAACTTTCGACTGCGGCGCTACCTGAACGGTTTATTTCCAGTGAGCTTATCGAATCCCTCGTCGCCAATTCGCGCGAGGTTTCTAATTTCGATCTGACGGATCACTTGTTCGCCGGGCGCAAGGCGGAGGCGCTCAAAACGTTGAACAAGATTCTTGATGACGGAAGTGAGCCGCTTGCCCTTCTGGGTTTGATCTCCTACAACGTTCGCCGACTGCTGATGGCGAAAGAGGCGATGTCTCAGGGCATCGATCGCGGCGAAGTCGCACGCATCGCGAAGCTGCGATACAGCGATCAGGAACCGTTTCTCGCCGCGGCGCGGCGCACCGATGCCGGCAAGCTCTCAGGAGCAATCCGGCGTCTCGCGGAAACCGATCTCGGGATCAAGACATCGATCGGCGGGTCGGGCCCGTCAGGCTCCCGGCTCCAGATCGAAATGCTGGTCGCGGAATTAGCCACTCTGTAAGATTTCACAGTTTAAAAATTGTAGGGGCAGCAACTGTGGCTGCCCGTTAATGTCTTGCCCGGGAAAGGAAGACGGACCGGGACGAGCCCTGCCCCTACAATTTTTTCCACAACGAGTATTGTCGAAAACTTGTGGAATTCCGGTTGCGTCTTAAATGGGTTCTACACCGAGGCCTTTGTTCAGGTAGTGATAGAGATCGTTGAAATCCAGCACGGCACGGTTCAAGATCAACGGAAGCTGCGGAATGTCCGCTGTGTTAACGAGAAGATTCAGATTTCGCAGAAACGCATCGTGGGCATTCATGGTCGTCCCTCCATCTTCTAGCGAGACTAGAAACAACCGTCGTCGTTCCGACGAATACATCGTATTGGCTTTCTGCATCAGGATCGCCGCACCGCCGAATTCGGCTGCGAAATCCGGAGAGAACACTACGATCTCGGTTTTGCCTTCACGGAGCCGTTCGTTCGCCTGTGCAGGCGTCTGAGCGATATAGACGCGATAGCCTGCCTCAGACATCACCTTCGCAACTTCGTCCTTTCTGTCGCCGAGACATAGCAGCACCCGACGCGGACGCTCGCCCTCTTCATTGTCTTTATCAAGGTTGCCTTTGCCGGTCTGCAAAGCGGAAAGCAAGGATTTGAGCGCGCTGTTTATCTCGAACTCGGATTGCTTCTCGGCAAACTGCTGAGCGCCCTGTTCACTTGCCGGAGCTGCCTTGTTCGCTTCCAGCTGTTGGACGGTGGATGATCCCTGGCCTTTTGCATCCTTGTTCGCCCGCAGCATGTTTTGGCATCGGGGGCATCGGACGGTAAAGTTCCCGCTGGGGATCTTGGATTCATCCAGTTGAAGTGAGACTGAACAGTTGTCGCAGCGAATAATCATGGCAGTTGTCAGAGGTTGGTTTTCAGTTGTAGCGTGGCTCGTCATCAGTTGTCGGCTGAGTTGCCTCACGGACAACTGACAACCGTCCACCGAAGACTATTCCATCAGATCAAGTACAGAGTTCGCGCTGGGGGGCGGCGCGGGCGGTGGTGCGAGAGGCTCGACCATCGGCTTTCCGGCATTTGCATAATCCTCGGTCGAAGACAAGCCCTTGAGCTGAAGCAGAAGATTGTTTTGATTCGTTGCGTAAGACAGGCCGTCTTCCAGAGAGATGACTTTATCCTCGATCAGCTTTCTGATGACGGAATCGAAGTCCTGCATGCCGTCGATCTCGCCGTCGCGTATGGCGTCGAGGAGGGTCTTACCTTCGCTCTCACCCTTTTCGATGTACTCACGCGTTCTCGGATTGGACCGCAGAATTTCAACAGCCGCGATACGCCCTTTGCCGTCGGCCCTCGGTATTAGTCTCTGGGAGACGATATATCTGAAGGTCTGTGCGAGACGGGTGCGGATGATTCTTTCTTCATTCTTCGGATAAAGACCGATGATGCGATCGATGGTTTTTGATGCGTCGATCGTATGAAGCGTGGACAGAACAAGGTGGCCTGTCTCGGCCGCTTCGAGGGCGATCTCTGCCGTTTCGAGATCGCGCATCTCGCCGACAAGGATGACTTTCGGAGCTTGCCGCAATGCAGCACGCAGAGCTGAAGCAAAATCCTTGGTATCTGCCCCGACCTCGCGTTGGTTGATCGTACATTTCTTGTGATTGTGAAGAAACTCGATCGGGTCCTCGATGGTGACGATATGGTACGCCTTGGTTTCGTTGATGCGGTCGATAATCGCTGCAAGCGTCGAGCTCTTGCCAGAACCTGTGGGACCCGTCAACAGCACCACTCCGTTTCTGATATTCGAAATATCGGCGAGTTGCGGCGGAATGTTTAGGGACTCGACACTGGGTATTTCATGCGGGATAACACGCATGACGATCGAGTACGAATTTCGCTGCTGAAAGATATTGACGCGAAACCGGCACTTGCCCGGAAGGTGATAGCTCAAATCCGCGGTTCGCGATTGGGCGAGCTGGACCGCCGCCTCAGAGTTATCGCGAAGTATCGACATCGCAATCATTTCCGTCTGATATGCCGACAACCTTCCGATCCCCAGGGGCGTGGAGGGATAAAGCGTACCGCTAATCTCGACCTGTGGTTTTTGACCACAAGAAAAGTTCAGATCGCTGACATTGTCCGAGACAGACAACATCTGCTCAATAATGGGTGCTACATCAAGCAAACTCATTTAGGTGGATTTCTCCTGGCAAGTTGTGAAAGACGGAAAGGAAAGACTTGAGCGAGGGGGATGGGCCTGGGTGGTGCCGTTTCTCCAACACGTATCTTACGCGCCAGGGAAATGGATTGCAATATATATTTTAGCCATTGCCAACAATGTTAATCAGCTTTGATTAAATGCGAAGCAGCTCGCGTATGCGCTCCTCAATTTTCGAAGGTTCCGACAGAACATCTCTTATTACCGCAACGCAATCGGCGCCCGCTTCAAAAACTGAAGCCGCATTTTGCCGATTTATACCGCCGATCGCCACAAGCGGCAAATTACAGATCGAATTCCGGACCGAGCGCAAACCCTCGATCCCGACAAGCGGATCGTGATCGGTTTTCGTTGAGGTCGCGAAGATAGGCCCGATGGCAAGATAGTCGATCGGCAGCTTTAGTGCGGCCTCGGCCTGCTCGACGGAGTGAGTGGAGAACCCGATGATCGACGCTGGTCCGAGTAACTCCCGGGCGAGAATCGGTGAAAGATCATCCTGTCCGAGATGAACTCCGTCTGCGCCTGAAGCCAGGGCGATATCGGCGCGATCGTTGATTATTATTTTGGCGCCTTGTCGATGCGCGTGATCGACGACTTCGGTAGCGGCCCGATAAAACTCAGCAGCCTCCGCCGACTTATCGCGAAGCTGGATCAGGGATGCACCACCCGCGATGAGACGGCGGACCTGCTCCAGATGCGACAGGTCCGACACGTGCCTGTCCGTAACCGGGTAAATTTTTGGGATCGTGATTTTCAAGAGGGGTCGGCAAGAGACTTGACCATCAGGAAGCAGTCTTCGCCATTGTTGTAATACTTCGCGAGGCGCTGTACGACATTGTATCCGGCGACACGATAGAGACTTTGTGCAGATGTGTTGCTGACCCGGACCTCGAGAACGATGGTTAGGATGTTGCGAGTACGGAGCGCCTGTTCGAGGTGCGCGAGCAGCCGCTTCGCGAGCTCGCGCCGACGATGCTCCGGTGCGACGCCGATCGTCGTAAGGTGGGCAGATCCGTCTTCATTGATCAGCACGAATACGAATCCGACCATTTCACCGGCGGCCGTAGTGATCCTATAACTCAAGTTTCTCGGTTCGCTAAGAAGGTAGTTAAAAGTATGCTTGGTATAGTTCTCACCGTTGTGAAAGCATCGGACATTGAGGCGGAGAACTTCGCTCAAATTTTTGTCCGTAAGGGGACGGATCTCGTATTTGGTCGGAGCCGCAGGAATCACGACTTCTGGACCGCCGGCTTCGGGCGGGACAAAAAATTTCCGAATCGTCTCAAGAACTGCCATAGAAACTCTACTCGATAAACATACAGTCGCCGTAGCTGTAGAAGCGATAGCCTCCCGCAACCGCGTGCCGGTATGTATTCATTATAAGTTCGTGCCCGCCAAAAGTTGAAACCAAAATCAGCAGCGAACTTTGAGGTAAATGAAAGTTAGTTAGAAGAGCACCGACCGCCTTAAAACTGTATCCGGGGGTAATCGTAAGATCGGCTAGCGCAGGTCCGGCTACGAACTCCCCGTTCTTTGCGACGGATGTTTCGAGGGCCCGGGTTGTTGTTGTTCCGGTCGCCACAATGCGCCGATCGTTGTTTCGCGCTGAGTTCAATATTCCGGCGGCCGACTCATCGATCTCAAAGTGTTCGGGCAACACGGAATGCAGTGAGAGATCATTTGCGCGGACGGGCTCGAAAGTTCCATAGCCGACGTGCAACGTTATCTCGACCACCTCGATTCCTTTTGCCTTGATACGGCCGAGAACTTCGTCGGTGAAGTGCAGACCAGCGGTAGGAGCCGCGATCGCACCGCTGGATTTTGCATACACGGTTTGGTAGCGTGCGCGGTCCTTGTCTACGGAGCCCGCTTCTCTCTTGATATATGGCGGAAGCGGTGTGCGCCCCACGCGGCTGAGAATCTCTCCGAAGTCGCCTTCGAAATCGAAGTCGATGATCACGCGCCCTTCAGTAGGACCGTGTGTGATCCTGCCTTTCAACTCGGTACCGAAATCGATGAGCTTGCCTTCCTTCAGACGACGCGCCGGCCGTGCCAGGGCCTCCCAACCCGAGTCGGACATTCGGTTGACAAGAAAGATCTCGACACTGGCACCTGTGTCGGTTCTCCCAAAAAGGCGGGCGGGAAAGACTTTTGTGTTGTTGAGAACGAGGACATCATAGGCGCGAAGATGGTCGGCGATGGCGACGAAAGCGTCGTCCTGAAAAGTTCCCGTCGACCGGTGGACGACCAGCATACGTGAAGCTTCGCGTTCGGACGCGGGCTCCTGGGCGAT
Source organism: Pyrinomonadaceae bacterium (assembly GCA_039934315.1). GTDB lineage: Bacteria > Acidobacteriota > Blastocatellia > Pyrinomonadales > Pyrinomonadaceae > OLB17. The sequence goes on from JBDTMK010000014.1 coordinate 18,850, forward strand.
CAAATGTTCGGGAAGTTCGTAGTCGAAATCGGAAAGCTGCATTCCAAAACGCTGTTGTGCCGGTCGGCTCTTTCTAATATAATCTGATTATCTCAGACGGTTAAGTCTTTTTATACTTGTCCTTAGCATTTTTATCATTTGTCTGGCAGCATTCTTGCAGTGGAGAAATCGATACTGGCGGACTGACAACAAACCGTCGGTCCCGAATCTATTCTTAGACAGACAAAAAGGGGGAACTATGATCAACAGGAAAGTACTATCGATCTTAATATTTTCGATATGTGTTATCGCTGCAGCATCGGCGGTTCAGGCGCAGGGGCGCTACGCAAATGTTTACTCGCGAGCTGACATCGATGGCTTCATACGAAATCTCGAAAACTCGAGTGACGTCTTTAGCCGTGATTTCAAGAACACGGGCGGGACAAGCACGAACGAGCGGCGAACAGTAGACAAATTTGAAAATGCTGTCGACCGTCTTCGAAACCGCTTCAACGGCAGTAACCAAAACTGGTGGCGAAATCGTGCGGAAGTCCAGGGAATCATGAGCGAGGCCCGTCAGGTCAACGTCATGATGAATAACGATCGTTACGGACGGCCGCTTGAGAGCCAGTGGCGTAGCCTTCGTCAGGATATTAACAAGCTGGCGGATACCTATGAGCTACCCGAACTCGCGGGCCAGTATGGCGGTGGCGGTGGTGGTGGTGGATACCCCGGCGGCGGTGGTGGGTCGACTCGCCCTCCGAAATGGGCAGTCGGCACTTGGTATTGGGTGCAGGGACAGAATCGCAGTTTCTCGATCAGCTCTAATGGCGTCGTTACAGAAAATGCTGGCGGATATGTGAACACGGGAACATACCGAAACGGCTCGATCTTTCTCAACGGCAATCAGTCGTCGGTGACCCGCACCGCAAACGGGATCCGGACCTACAACAACTCGACCGGCGAAACTAGTGACTATGTTCACGGGAACTACCCCGTCGGCGGCGGTGGTGGCGGCGGCGGATACCCGGGCGGCGACGGCAACATGAGTCGGCCTCCAAATTGGGCTGTCGGAACATGGACCTGGATACAGGGATACGGACGGCAGTTCACGATCGAGGCTACCGGCCGCGTCGTGGAAAACATCGCCGGCCAGGTGAGCTACGGCACATATTACAACGGAGTGATCATGCTCAACGGTAATAGCTCAACAGTGACATCTTACGGAAGTAACACCCTGACGGATAACTT
>JBDTMK010000015.1:0-19229 GCA_039934315.1 Pyrinomonadaceae bacterium
CGATATCCGAAGTTCCGTCGCCATCAAAATCGCCGACGATCGGCTTATCACCGGCCAGACCAAACCCGATCAACTGACTGCCACCCGCACTGGGGATAATAAACCAAGTGCCATTTCTGAAAACCGCGGGATCCGATTTGTGATCACCGTCGAAATCGCCTGGCACCGGAATGTCTGTTGCCAAACCAAAAGGAAATGCGTAGTAACTAAAATCTTCACTTCGGAGGACGAACCACATCCCGTCGGAACTGCGCCTGAATGCAATGTCTGTTTTACCATCTCCGGTGTAATCGGCGGGCACCGGTTGGTCGCCCGATGCGCCGAACTGCAACGCTGGCGTCTGATTGTCGGAACTGCGGTTGTACCACCATTCGCCGCCGGACGGGCGGAAGATCGAAACGTCGGTTTTGTGGTCACCGTCGAAATCGATCGGCGCGGGCGCCGTTGGGGCGGCCAGGCTCTGAAAGTTGTACGCGACCAGCGCAAAGTGTTGATCGGTTGCATCCGCGTTACCGAGCACACCGTCACCATTCAACGCGACAGACGAAACGCCAACCGAGAAAAACGTGCCGGCGGGAATGCCCGCGGGTAAGAATATGTTCTCGACATTATTGACCGAGTCACCCGTTCCGCCCGGAACCGAAACACCCCCGGAAAAAACATTCCCGCGATAAAACGTTCCGCCGACATTAACCCCCAAGTCGAGATTGTTTACCAGCGCGGGATCGGAAGATGCAGGGGGGTCCGTCCAGACGAGCGTGATTCGAACGGGTTTTGTCGGATCGGCAACCGTTCCGATCATCACCTGTCCAACTCCCGGATTGCTGTACACGACTTCCTGGTTTATGTACGCGGTCGGGACTCCGGTGTTGAGCATGTATTTCATGTTCAGCCGGCCCCAGCCTTCAGCACCGTTCGGAATCGCGGCACTGGTGCTCGCACCATTCATCTCTTGCGCGGTGTTGATGACAGCCGCCTTGATAAGCGCCGGGCTGGGATTGATACCTGCATGACCGTTTTTCCAGAACTGGGTGAACAATGCAGCCGCGCCCGCAACCTGGGGTGCGGCATGCGAGGTGCCCGTGCTCCAGCTAACGTTCGCATCTACTTGTCCGCTAACACTTCCCCCGGTACCAGAGCGCGAACCTGTTATTACAGTTCCCGGCGCTGTGATGTCAGGTTTGATACGACCATCAGCGGTCGGCCCACGACTCGAAGAGCTGCGGAGATCGTCGATATTGTCCGCACCGGTACTTCCGATTTCGGAGCGGATATTTTCCGAGTTGCCGACAGCGATAATATTCTTTGCAGCCTTCGGTTTGGTAAGGCTCAAAGCGCCGGGACCACTATTTCCTGCGGAGAAAATAAGGCAGATCGGATCGATGCCGGCACCGATAGAAGCGTCCTGAACAAAACCATCGAATTGGGCGGCGTAGGAATCGTAAACATTTCCATTGGTTCCATCGCCCCAACTGTTATTCGAGATGCTTCCCAAAACACCATTCGGACCGGCCGTGATCACCGTATCGTTATAAGTGTCAGCCTCGATGCCAGCGTAACCATTAGTGAGTAACGGAATGTTGATGATATTGGATTTAGGCGCCACGCCGAGACCGTAGTTGAAGCCGAGCGTGTCAAAAGTTGAGAACGGCGAATCGCCCGCGATGATACTCGCATTTAGATGACCGTGCCCGCCGGTCGCTCCCGGCGAACCACCGTGGAGCGGGCCATCAATGGTATTTGCGGCGGTAAGGTAGAAGCCGCCGTTGCCCGGGATGCTGACGCCATCGTCGACCATAGAGATCGTCACATTCTGTCCGTTAACGCCAAACTGAGCTAGCGGATTGTAGCCCGGTGCGTTGAGAACTGTCGTGCTCAAAAAGTTTCCGGAAATAATTTGTGACGATCGTTCGTCTTCGATCTGTGGTTTTTCGTACTGGTCGATGCGCACGACATCCGCGATCTTTGCGATCTCGTCGATGTCTCCAGGCGCTGCCTGAATGCGCACGACGTTGAAGAAGTTATTTGGAAGTTTTATTTGATGAAGGATCCGGCCGCGGATCGCACTCGATATTTTGGCACTAACGTCCTGAAGATCTGCCCTTCCAAACACCGCGACGTCGAACATTGCGGAATCACCTTTCATATTTTGGATAAATCGAGAAAGCTCGGGCGATTTCTTTTGCTCCGGCGTATGCCGCCCCACCCATCGAACACGTGAGTGCCGTGCAACCTTAGCGATGGCCGACCGCTCGCCGTAAACAAAGAAGGCCTGATTCGGAACGTACTGCAAGATCTCGACGCCGGCGTCGCGAACACTGTCGAGCCAATCGTCATTCGCGATGCCGCCGAATTGAACAAGGTAATAACCTTTCTCGCCCCGAGTCGTATCGCCGGGAGCGACCGTTTCCGCGGGAGGCGTATCAACCGGGTCGAATTGCGCACCCGGGAGATGTATCTCGGTGTCCATCGTCTGAACTTGAAGCCCCGATCGAGACATGTCCTTCGTCTTGTCCTTTGCAATGACTACGAAGGAGCCGAGATCTTCAACCACCCGTCCGTACTTTGTTGCCTTTTCGCGATCGTTGATCGAGCGAAGTTCCACGCGTATCAATTCCTTTGATCTGCTTCGAATATCATTCGTAACTTCGTCGCTGTGGGAGAACTGTTCGAACTTCGCCTTCGGTGCGGCTGGGGCCGCCTGACGAGGCTGGGCACTGTTCTTCCGTTCGCCCAAACTAAGGTAAACAGCGATCAGCACCGCGACCGACAAAAGCGTCACCGCAAAACGAATGCGGGGGGAAAATCTACTCATTGAGTTACTCCTGATTTTGAAAACTGGAGGCTGACGAAACGTGGCCTACGCAAAATCTAGCATATCGACACAGGAAAACACAGAATTTTTCCCCGGCCGAAACAATAAAAAAGAGCTTCGCATCGCAGCCGAAGCCCTTTGGTAATATTCCTGACAATATTAGATGTTAGGCACCAGAATCAAATTGACCCGCCGGTTCTTCGCACGATTGAGATTCGTTGTGTTCGGGGCGACCGGCAGGGTGGCGCCCATTCCCTTCGTTTCGATACGCACATCCGCGACGCCGAATCCGACGAGTCTTTCGGCAATCGATCGGGCCCGCTGGTCAGTAAGCGCACTCAGCTCTTCCGGGGTTCCTTTGTCGTCGGTGTGCGACTCGATCACAACCTTGTAGTCCGGATTATTCGCAAGTAGTTCACCCAGCGGCCCGAGCTTCGAATCCGCAGCCGGAGCAAAACTGCTCGCCCGCGCCGCAGACCAGTAATTTTCGGGCAGCGTCAAAATTATTCCGCGTTCGTTTTTAGAAACAGAACCAAAACGTCGCAGCGATTGCATGAATGTCGCCTGGCTCGCCTCGAGACTTCCGATCTTCTGTACTTTCGCTAACCGGTCGGCTTCCTCCCGACGTGCGGTTTCTATCGCGTCAAGCCTCGACTTTGCATTGTCTGCCTCGACCTTAATCCTCCCCAACTCCTCGCGCAATCTTCCGTTCTCGGCGCGAAGCTCGCGGATCTGGGTTGAATAGGTAGTGACGTCGCGCTCGGAAAGCTCGCGCTGATGGGTCTCATCCTGGATCTGCTGTTTAAGGCTCGCGATCTCGGCCTGCGCATCCGAATATTTATTTTCGGCCTGTCGCGTTTCAGCGTCCGTCCGCGCCTTTTCATTTCGTTTCTCGCGGGCCTCTTTTCGCACGAACGCGGTCGACTCGGCTTTCACCGCCTCACTTACCGCGCGGCGGGCCGCGATATCGACCGCTTCCTCTTCACGTCCGGCTTTCCAGGAACCATCGGCAGTGGCGAACAGTGACTCCGCTTCGCGAAGCTCATCGGGCGCGTCTCGATCGGCCCCGGCAAACCGTGCAAGAGCGATCGCCTGCCTTGCCTGAAGAATCGTCGATGGCGTTTTTGAATAATCGATCTCGGCAATCTCGGGTGTCCGAGCGTCGCGGAAGTAATCACTCGAGTTACCGAAGTACTGGACGGCAGGTGTTGTGGCGATTTTCTTGCCGCTCGCTGCGTATGGACTCAGGTTTTCGAGCATGATCGCCTGGCTCGGCCGACGCACGAGAAAGTGAGGCTCGGCGGTGATGATGAGCGCGAATGTTTGCAGCGGTGTCGTTACGCTGATCTTCGAATCGAACTCGAAAAACCCGCGCCGTTTTATTTCGCCAAGGTTATCAACTTGACCGTCCGGAGAGATCGCCCAGAGAACATAGGTCGCATACCCGGCTCCCAACTCGAAGGGACGCGGCATCTTCGAAACCGAAAGCTCGATCTCGGTACCGTTCCGACTCGTACGCCTCATTCTGGCGTCGCCTTTCATTCGCGGAAACCGTGTAGTACCTCGGAACTGCACGATGACCGGCTCGTCGAGAGGGTAGGTGATCGCGGTCGTTCGCCGAGGGACATCGAGCTGGCTGAAGCCGACGCCGGCGAACGCAAAAACGAGGAGAAACGTAGATAGGATTCTAAACGGACCTGAGTTTTTCATTTTGTTGATCTCCGGCTAAAAGGAAGCGCTGGTAAAAAGATGCCACATTGAAATCAATCGTTGCAACAGAAGGCTGTTTGGACAAACCGCGTGACAAACAAGTATATTCAACTTTTTCACCACTCGGGATGAATGAATTTCGCCGCCTTCTCAAATACGTTCGGCCTTACTGGCTGACATTCACTTTCGCCCTTGTGACGATGGTCCTTGTGGCGATCTTTGAGACAGCGACGGGCGCACTGCTGGTTCCCATCTTCGGACAGTTCATGCCCGGTGCCACGGGGCAATCCGCGACGCTCTTCAATCTGCATCGTTTCATTCCGAGCGAGCCGTGGTACCGTGCGTGGCTGGCGATATCGACGCTGCTGCTGGTCTTTACCATTTGCAAAGGTATCGCCGAATTCTTCTCGTCGTATCTGATGGCGAAGATTGGGCAGGCCGCGATCCTCGATCTCAGACGGCAACTTTACGACCATCTCCTTCGACAGCCGGCTTCTTTTTTTGAAAAGCACCGAACTAATTTTCTCGTATCGCGTCTTGTAGTCAGCTGTGCAGCGATCGAACTGGCAGTCTCGGCCAACTTGCGCGATGTTCTGCGCGAAGGCTTCATGCTTATCTTCTTTTTCGGCGCTGCGTTCTATTTCAATTGGCGCCTGATGCTCGGAGCAATGATCATCGCCCCGATCATCGCATTCCTTACCACAAAGTTTAGCAAGTCCCTTCGACGCCTTGCCGAAGAATCGTTCGAAGGCAACAAGCTACTCAACGACACGGCGCAGGAAACACTTTCGAATCAAACGATTGTAAAAGCCTATTCGGCTGAAGGGCGCGAGAAGGAAAGGTTCGGGCGCATCGCGCAAGTGATCGCGAAAGCGAACCGGCGATCGGGAAGGATCGCAGCGACTTCGCCACCGACGATCGAGATCATCGGAACGATCGCGATGCTGATCCTGTTCTATTTCGGGTTGCGCGAAATAAATGAGAACCGAATGGATGCGGCGCAATTTTTCGCGTTCCTGTTCTTCCTTTTCCGCAGTTACGATCCGATGCGAAAGATCTCACGGCAGCACAATGAGATCTCGAAAGCGTTTGCCGCGGCCAAGGATGTATGGAGCATTCTTGACGAGGACGAAGTGCTTCCGGAGAAAGCCGACCCCGTCGCGATCAAACCGCTCGGCAGCGCGATCGAGTTGAGAAACGTCTCGTTCAATTACGAAAACGATCCACAGAAAAAAATACTCGACAATTTTTCCCTGACTATACCGAAAGGGTCGATGGTCGCGCTGGTCGGCGAAAGCGGCGGCGGCAAGTCAAGCCTGATCCGATTGATCCAGCGGCTCTATGACGTGACGTCGGGATCTATTCTCTGGGATGGAACTGACATCCGCGATTTTCGCATCCTCGATCTGAAGAGGATGCTCGCGCTCGTGACGCAGGAGACGGTCCTCTTCAACGACACGATTCGCTACAACATTTCATACGGTTGGCCCGACGCCGCCGATGAAGATCTCAGACATGCGGCTCAGGTCGCGTATGCGGCGGATTTCATCGACGAGCTCCCGCAGAAATTCGACACCATCGTCGGTGAGCGAGGAATTTTTCTCTCGGGCGGTCAGCGCCAGCGAATCGCCATCGCCCGTGCCGTATTGATTGACGCGCCGGTATTGATCCTCGACGAAGCGACGTCGGCACTCGATGCTGAATCCGAGCTGCTCGTCCAGAAGGCTCTCGCGAACCTCATGCAAAACAAAACCTCGATCGTTATCGCGCATCGACTGTCGACAGTGCGAAAGGCGGACAAAATCGTGGTCATGGAAAAGGGCAGGATCGTCGAGACGGGCACGCATCGAGAATTGCTTGAGAAGAGTGGCAAGTACAAACGACTTTACGAGCTTCAGTTCGCGGAGGAAGAGGACGCGAGTTTGGAGTACCAGCTTTAGCCAGGGGAAGTTTAAACTTTTATGAAATCAATGACAGGATTCGGCCGAGGCGCCGTTACCGAAAACAACTTTTCCGTCACCGTCGACCTGAAGACGGTGAATAATCGTTTCCTCGACATCAGCCTTCGACTGTCGAATGAAATGCAATCGGTCGAGGCTGAGATCAAACGGCTTATCTCGAGCCGCCTTTCGCGCGGCCGCGTCGACGTCAACCTACAATACGAACGTGCTGAGGAAATAAATTACGAGCTCAACCGACCGATGATCACCGGCTATCTGGCGGCGATGAAGAAGATGCAGGACGAGTTCGGTCTCACGGGTGAACCGGATATCAACGTAATTGCTAAACTTCCGAACGTGATGGTATCGAAAAAGGAAGACATGAGCGAGACCTTCGCGTTTGGCGTCGCAACGGCTGTTTCGACCGCACTGGAAGATCTTGAAAAGATGCGTAAGAGCGAAGGCGAGATGCTTAAGGCAGAACTGGCATCCAGACTCGACGCGATCGAGGAGCATCTCATGCCGATCGAAAGTGAAGCGGAGTCCATAGGTGACGAATACCGCGAGCGTCTCACGCGGCGCATCGGCGACCTGCTTGCGAAAAGCGAAACACAGATCGAGCTCGATCAGGGAAGACTTGCTCAGGAAATTGCGTACATCGCCGATCGTGCGGATATCTCCGAAGAGATAACCCGGCTGAAAACTCACATCGAACATTTTCGAACCATAATGGATGAGGAGAAAGAGGTCGGAAAGCGTCTCGATTTTCTAACGCAGGAACTCAATCGCGAGGCGAACACCATCACATCCAAGACCAACAACATGGTCGTCAAAGAGCACGCTCTGGCGGTCAAAAGCGAGATCGAGAAAATCCGCGAACAAGTGCAAAATATCGAATAATTTTATCAATGGTAAAGGGAAATTTGATCATAATCAGCTCGCCGTCGGGCGGCGGGAAAGGGACATTGATCCGCGAAGTGATCGGGATGATCCCGGATGTCGGCTATTCGGTCTCGCTTACGACTCGAGCTCCCCGTTTCGGTGAAGAAAACGGAAAGCATTATCACTTCGTCTCAAAGGAAGAGTTCGAGGCCTACAAACTAAAAGGCGGCTTTCTCGAGTCGGCGGAGGTCCACGGCAACTTTTATGGAACGTCGTTAGCTCAGACAAAGAAATTCACGGAGGGAGGACGCGACGTGATCCTCGAGATCGACGTCCAGGGAGCAGCGACCGTCCTGGAGAAGATGCCCGAGGCCGTTAGCATTTTCATTTTGCCGCCGTCGTTCGAAGTATTAAAGGCTCGACTCACATCTCGAGCTACCGAGGGAATGGAAGATCTTGAGCTCCGGCTCAACAATGCGATGGGCGAAGTTATGCAGTTCTCTCGCTTCAGTTACGTGATCATCAACGATGAGATCGGTACCGCGGCGCGCAAGATCGCCGCTGTAATACTGGCCGAAAGACAGCGTCCGCATAGACAAGGAGAACTCATTCACGCTATTCTAAGTAGTTTTGAAAGGGCAAAACTTTAGAATCCGGAGTACAGAACGATAAATATGGCTAAGAAAGAAGCAGTGATCGAGGCGGAAGAAAATGATATCGATGTTCAAGAGGTGATAAATCCGCCCGACATCGATTCGAAATACAGGATGATCATCCTCGCTGCACAGCGCAGCAAACAGCTTCAGCGCGGAGCTATTTCGCGAGTCGACATCGATACTCGCAAGAGCAAGCCGACGCGCGTTGCGCTGAAGGAGATCGAGAACAAAAAAGTAAATTTCGAGATCCTCGAGCCGCAGAAGTAAAACACTTTTCCGGACTTGTTTCGTTTGATAAAAAGAACGGCAGCATTTAATCAGCTGCCGTTCTTTTTAATTCGGACGTATCCTTGAATGGCCTGCCATCATTTAGTCGTTGACGCGTTTGCCGGCGTCACTTATGGCTTCACCGACTGAGTCAACCGCGTCTGAAACTCCGCGCTTGAGTTTGCCCCAGCTTTCCTGAGCTTCGCCGCCGGCGTTCTGAGCTTCACCTTCTGCTTCGAGCCGCTCGTTGCCCGTCACTTCACCAACCTTGTCTTTGACGGTGCCCTTTGCTTGTTCCCATTTACCTTTCGCTTCGTCGTTATTAAAAATTGCCATCTTAGCCTCCCTTGTAAGTTTGCGTGGCCGTATCGAATCCGAACGCCTACGCTGGTAATCGGTTAATTGCAACTCTCATTCCCAGAAACAAAACTGCCGGTCGTAAACAAAAGCCCGCTTCGTTAGAAGACAGGCCTCGTGTATCCAAAATCCAAAATCCAAAATCCAAATCACATTCCCTTGTAATTAGGCCCGCCCCCACCTTCCGGCGTAACCCAATTAATTATTTGGTAGGGATCGGCTATATCGCACGTCTTACAGTGGACGCAGTTCGAGAAATTCACCTTTAACTCGCGGCGGCCTGTTTTTGTATTCGCTTCCATCTCATAAACCTGCGCGGGACAGAATCGCTGACAGGGGTTGCCGTATTCCTCGGCGCATCGTGTCGCGCAGATCTCCGTGTCGAGCACATGAAGATGAGAAGGCTGATCTTCGTCGTGTGAAACCGCAGCGTGATAAACGTCGGTGATCTTATCGAACGTCAGCTCCTTATCGAACTTCACGCCCCCGTAGCGCTCGTCGTACGACGGATTGCCGTTCTCGGAAAGCTTTTCCATTCGCTCATAGCCGGCGACATGATGCTCCTTCGGCAGGAATCCCCACGCCAAACCTTTTGTCAGATACTGCAAACCGGAATTTACTAACGCCGACCATCTGCCGCTCTGGAACGAAGCATGGAAGTTGCGAACCGGATGAAGTTCGTCGTAGATCCAGCTCAGATTTACCTTCTCCTCAAAATGGCGCAGCGTCTTTGAACTGAAATCCTGGTGCTCGAATGAGCCAACGATGGTTTCAGCTGCAAGCATGCCGGATTTCATCGCGGTGTGGATTCCCTTTATTCGCTGCCCGTTAAGAAATGATCCCGAGTCGCCGACGATAAGTACGCCATCGGCGTATAATTTCGGCATCGTCCAGTAGCCGCTTGTGTTGATCGACTTTGCACCGTACTTGATCATCTTGCCGCCCTTTAATACTTCGGCGACCTTCGGGTGCGTTTTGAATTTTTGAAATTCGAGATGGGGATCGATGTTCGGATCTTTATAGTCGAGGCCAGTCACATAGCCGATGCTAATGACGTTGTTCTTCATACCATAGATCCAACCCCCGCCGTAGGTGTCAGTGTCGGATGGAAATCCAAGCGTGTGAACGACCTTGCCTTCAGAGAAGGTTCCCGCGGGAACTTCCCAGAGCTCTTTCACGCCAAGTGAGAAGACCTGCGGCTCGCGGTTTTTCATCAGGCCGAGCCGCGACATCAATTGTTTCGCGAGACTACCGCGTGAACCTTCGCCGAGCACGGTGACCTTCGCAATGATCTCGACACCCGGCTCAAAGTTCGCTTTGGGCTTTCCGTCCTTTCCGATTCCTTTGTCACCAGTACGCACACCAACGACAGCGTTGTTCTCATCGAAGATCAGATCGGCACCCGGGAAATCCGGGAAAATATTTACCCCCGCCTCTTCGCATTTTTCCGCCAGCCATTCGCACATCCTGCTCAGGCTGATGATGTACTTGCCTTTGTTCTTGAGAGGTGGCGGAACGATCGGTGCACTGATGGAACTTTTTTTGGTGAGATACCAAAACGCATCTTCTACGACGACGGAATCGACGGGACAACCCTGCTCGAGAAAATCCGGCATCAGCTCACGGATCGCTATCGGGTCCATCACCGCCCCCGACAAAATATGCGCTCCGACAAACGAGCCCTTCTCGATGATCGCGATTTCGAGATCTTCTATTTGTTTTCCGGGGAGTCTTCCATTCTCAACGTATTCGTTATGTTTCTTGATCTCATTTTTGAGGTGAAGGGCGGCCGCAAGATTCGCCGGCCCCGCACCGACAAACACAACATCCATCTCGATCTGTTCACGTTCGATCATAGTATGTGGAAATTATATCAACCCAAGGATTGGATTTGCGATACCAATCTCGGACTTTCTTTCCGGCTTTGCGCCTTCGCGTAAAAAAGAATCGCCGGATTTTACAGTCGAGTGTTCACGCAAAGGCGCAAAGCCGCGAAGAAATCCCAGGCTTAATCTTCAAACTGCTTCCTCAAACTCTCAGTGTAAGGAGCTCTTGCGACGCCTTTCTCTGTGATTATCGCAGTCACGAGATCGTTCGGCGTAACGTCGAAGGCATAGTTGCTGACGAGTGTGTCGTCCGGTGCAAGCTGGATATCTTTCATGTGCGTGACTTCTCGGATGTCGCGCTCTTCGATCGGGATCTCTTCACCGGTCGGACAATTGAGGTCGACTGTCGATAGCGGTGCCGCGACGTAGAATGGAATACCGTGCCGTCGCGCAAGGACCGCGACCATGTAAGTGCCGATCTTGTTCGCGACATCGCCGTTCGCAGCGATGCGATCGCTGCCGACTACGACCGCCTGCACATCTCCTCTCTTCATGATATGGCCGCTCATGTTATCCGTGATCAGCGTGACGGGAATATCGTCCTGCATTAATTCCCACGCTGTCAGTCGCGCGCCTTGGAGATATGGGCGAGTCTCATCGGCGATAACCGATATATGTTTTCCCTGATCTACTGCTCCGCGAATGACTCCGAGCGCCGTACCCCAAACTCCTCCAGTCGCGAGCGCTCCGGCGTTGCAGTGCGTCAGCACCGTCGAATTATCGTCGATCAATTCGCCGCCGAATTGCGAAATCAGCCGCTGCGCTTCTATGTCCTCTTCGTGGATAGCTTTCGCGTCATCTACCAAAATCTGCTGTATCTCCGGGACCGACTTCCCTTCCTTCTTCGCCTTCTGGAATGTTCGCTTCATGCGATCGATCGCCCAAAAGAGATTTACCGCGGTCGGGCGCGTCTTGCCTAAGACGTCGCAGATATAATCCAGCTCATCGTCGAGATCGGCGATGTTAGTTCCGACAAATTGTTTCGCACCGAGCGCTATACCATACGCCGCGGAAACACCGATCGCCGGTGCTCCACGAACGACCATGTCCTTTATGCCGGCCGCGACATCGTTATAGGTGCGCAGCATCAGCCAGGTCTCTTCGGTCGGCAGCAGACGCTGATCAAGCATTCGGACACCTTCGTCAGTCCATTCAACGGGGATTATGTTTAGCTTCATAAGAGTGGTCAGTGGTCGGTGGTCAGTAGTAGACGTCGTGTCGAGGCGTTCTCGCAGACAATTGGCAACCGGCCACTGACAACTGACCGCCGACACCGAAAGAAAATCTTACGGAATATAACCTCCAACGGCAAAAAGTGAAACTATTTCAGTCGGTTTACGCGTTTGAGGACGGGGCTTATGCAAATAGAAAACATTCTCGACGGCATTTATGTATCGGTCACTCGCCGGCGTTCACTACAGGTTTTCACCGTCTTTACGCGAATCCTGCTGGCCGCAGCGTTCACTCCGCCGAGCATCATTAAGATACTTCACAAACCGTTCACCGTACTTCCGGATTCGAACCCGGTCGGCCATTATTTCAACGCTCTCTATGAAACGGGTTTTTATTACGAGTTCATCGGCTGGGCGCAACTGACGGCCGCCATCCTCCTTTTATTTCCGCGGACGGCCCATCTCGGAGCGTTGATGTTTCTCCCGATAATTGTCAACGTCGCAGTTCTCACTACTTCCGTCGGATTCAAAGGGACGTGGGTGCTTACGATCCTCATGTCCCTGGCCGCGGCCTGGCTTGTAGCTTGGGAATACGATCGGTTGAAACCGATCCTGATCTATAAGCGCCGCGAACGAACCCGGCCTCTCGCTTTTCAGTTCGTAACAATGCCCCTTTTCTTCGGCGCGGGTGGTATCGCAATGGCGATTATTTGGAAGTTGATCGGACTTGGTAACTTTTCAAATTATTTCCAGATTGGACTTCTTCTCACTGGTCTCGGACTGGCGTTCGGTATCGTTGTCGCGCTTCATTACAGATTCATGCGAGTCGGAGAGCTCGACTCCGTTGAAGACGGACTACAATAGATTCGTGCACGAGGGATTATTAAATCAGCGGCTAATAATTAAATCCGGCGACCTGACGAATGAAGCTGTCGACGCGATTGTGAACGCTGCGAACTCCACGCTCCTCGGAGGCGGAGGGGTAGACGGAGCGATCCATCGTCGCGGCGGGCCGAAGATTCTCGAAGAGTGTCGCAAGATCCGCGTTACTCGCTTCCCTGAAGGATTGCCGACAGGCGAAGCGGTCATCACAACCGGCGGCAAACTTCCATCGCCTTATGTTATCCATACGGTCGGTCCGATCTATGGAATGAACGACGGCCGGGACGCGGAGCTGCTAGCCGCATGCTATCGAAATTCTATCGAGCTGGCCTTATCAAATGATCTTAAGACGATCGCATTTCCATCCATATCCACCGGAGCGTATGGATATCCGAAACATGAGGCGGCGCCGATTGTTTATCTGACTGTGAAAAAGATTGTCGAAAGTCACACCGACATCGAAGTGAGACTCGTGTTCTTTTCGGAAACGGATGCGAAGGTGTTTATCCGGCATGCTGTCGAACCTAACCGGGTCGATTAAGTTCCCAGATCAAGAGTTTGGCTAAGCCGGGTCATGTCATCGCCCGCCTCCGGCTGAAACCGGGGGCAATTCTAGGAATCCCAACAGCTCTGGCTTACGGCCGGAGACAAATAAAGAATCGAGCCTACCTCCATCTCTAGGCCGGCATCAATTCATAAGAATGCCGTAGTTTGCCAGCCGGAACTGCTTGCTTTATAGTTTCTGCATACTCATACCACTTGATGGCCGACGTTTCCACCGAATCAATGCAACAAGCAGTTCAAGCCAAGGTCGAAGGGCCTTTTGGCACAAGTTTATCTGAAATCGATAGGCTTCCAATATCGATGCGCGCACTCGACCGGATTTCTCAGAATTTTTTCTGGTCGTGGCATCCTGAAGGTATCGCTATTTTTCGCGAACTAGATCCAGATCTTTGGATCGAGCATGAACAAAATCCGCGGCTGCTGCTCAAGAATGTTCGCGAGCTGCGGCTTTGGCAGAAGGCGGGAGACGGAGACTATATTCGTAAGCTCGATGAGTTTACGGCGAAATTTGACCGGTACGTGTCGGAACCGTTCGGTCAATTTTCAACGCAGGCTAATTCCGCTACTCCTGCGGGCACCGCCCCGGACGTCGCGTACTTCTGCGCAGAATACGGTGTGCACAATTCCCTGCCGAATTATTCGGGCGGCCTCGGAATTCTTGCCGGAGATCATCTCAAGTCCGCGAGCGATCTGAACGTTCCGCTTGTCGCGATCGGACTCCTGTATCGATACGGTTATTTCCGACAACGGATCTCTCACGACGGCTGGCAGGAAGAACGATACTCCGACGTCTTCGAATCTGAACTGGCCGTGGCACCCGTGTTCGATTCGACGGGACAACGGCTTACAGTCGTCGTTCATATTCGCGGGCGCGAGGTTAAGGCGCAAGCATGGCTCGCTAAGATAGGACGAATCTCGCTTTACCTTCTCGATACGAATGTCCCCGAAAATATTGATATAGATCGCTTGATCACAGGGCATCTTTACGGGGGTAGCACAGAGACGCGGATCGTTCAGGAAAAAGTTCTCGGTATCGGCGGTGTGCGTCTTCTAAGACAGATCGGTTTCGCCCCGTCAGTTTTCCATCTTAATGAAGGACACTCGGCATTTCTGACGCTCGAGTTAGCTCGGGAATTTCTCCTCACGAATCCTGAAGCTTCGTTTGAGGACGCGAGAAACGCGGTCCGATCTCAATGCGTTTTCACGACGCACACCCCGGTCGACGCAGGAAACGATGCCTTCGCGACGGCGGAGCTTGGCGAATGCTTCGACGCGAATTTTATAGCGAGCCTGAAATTATCCAAGGACGCGTTCTTCGATCTCGGGCGCATAGATTCGGGCGACGACTCAGAGCCTTTTGGCATGACGCCGTTTGCCTTGCGCATGTGCCGATCGGCGAATGGAGTTAGCGAAAAGCACGGAGAGGTTTCGCGCGAACTTTGGCTAAAGATGTTTTCCGAGAACGCGGAGGCCGCCGATGTTCCGATAACCCACGTCACGAACGGAGTTCACGCGCCGACCTGGATCGCCCCAGCGCTTCAGGATCTGTTCGAACGCTCCATCGGAACGAAGTGGCCGGAAATGATCCGCGAGAAAGACGCGTGGACGGCGGAGATCGATCGAATCCCCGACGCCGACATTTGGCACACACACGTGCTCCTGAAGAATCTCTTGATCGCATTTATTCGCGAACGGACGAGCTCCAAGGACACCGGAACTCACGACACGATCCACGAGCACGTCGACACGAGAAAACTTTTATCGCCAGATGTGCTGACCATAGGCTTCGCACGCCGAGTCGCTGCTTATAAGCGGTGGAACCTGCTTCTCTCGGATGTCGATCGGCTTCTGAAAATTGTTGATCACGCCGACCGGCCGGTGCAGTTCGTCTTCGCCGGAAAAGCTCATCCGCAGGACCGGACCGCAAAACAGATCCTGCAGGAATTGATGAGCATAAATCACGACTCAAACTGGCAGCACCGCGCAGTTTTTATTGAGGACTACGATCAGGAAGTCGCCCGGTATCTAGTTCACGGCGTCGATGTATGGATGAATGTCCCGCGGCGCCCGCTGGAAGCAAGCGGTACGAGTGGAATGAAAGCGGCGATGAACGGAGTGCTGAATTTCTCGATCCTCGACGGATGGTGGATAGAAGGTTACAACGGAAAGAATGGGTTTGCGATCGGCGATCTGAGCGAGGTCGATGAACCGACCGCGGACGAGCAGGATGCCGAATCGCTTTACTCGACTCTGGAAAATCAACTGGTACCAGCCTTTTATGATATAGATGATGCGGGCACTCCGATCGCGTGGGTCAAACGAATGAAGAACGCAATCGCCACTCTCACACCCCAATTCTCAACCGACCGAATGGTGACCGAATACGTTGAGAGAATATACAAATCTGATCGTTGATCGTTGATCGTTATTGGTCGTTTCCGCTTTCGGAATGCAGAATGAGGCACCACGAACAACGATCAACGAACAAACATATGCAAAATACAGAATTCCGAACAGGCGTTATCAACCCAGTCGAATGCGTCAAAGAAGGCTTTGAGCTCATCAAGAAGGATTACTGGATTCTCTTTGCGATCGCACTCGTCGGCGGACTGATCGGCGGCTTCACGATGTACATTCTTGCCGGAGCGATGATCTGCGGGATATTCTTCTCCTACCTTAACGCCATCGATGGAAAGCCGGTGAAGTTCGACGATCTTTGGAAAGGCATGAACTATTTCGGGCCCGGGTTAGTGGTGATTCTGGTCGTTATGGTCCCGCTAATATTTTTCTATCTCTTCGCATATATTTCGATGATCGGCGCGATCGTTGGCGGCGCTCAAATGGGCGAGGCGGGAATGGCCGGGGCGTTTGTGGTTATAGGATTGATCGATCTCGGCATCATGATCGTGATGGTGTGTTTTCACACGCTGCTGATGTTCTCCTTTCCCCTTCTCGTTGACCGAAATCTCGGTGCGATCGACGCGATGAAAACCAGCGCTCGCGCCGTCTGGCAGAATCTTGGCGGAGTTGCAGGGCTGGTCGTGGTCAACTTCGTCCTCATATTCGTAGGGTACCTGGCGCTTTGCATCGGGTTGTACTTTGTCATCCCAATAATGATTGCAGGCAACGCCGTGGCGTATAGAAGAGTCTTTCCTTCTTTGGAAATGCGGTCGAATATGAATCCTCCGCCGCCCGATTCCTACAAGTGGTCATGAATATGTCTGCAAATTTTATTAACATCGTTTCCATCGATGGCCTCGATCGTCTCTTTGAACGATCTTTCGATCAGCCCGTCATCGTTCTCAAACACAGCACGACCTGCGGCATAAGCTCAGGGGTCTACCGCGAGGTCGGCCGCGTCGCGGCGGATGTGAATGTGATCGTGATGCAGACACACCGTGACGTCTCGAACGCCATCGCAAGCAGGACCGGGATTCGCCACGAATCGCCGCAGGCCTTCGTGCTGAGGAACGGAAAAGCTGTTTACCATGCTTCCCATTACGATATTGAGGCGGGGCAGATCGAAGCGAGTCTCACCGTCGTCGACACCCAATCATGTTAGAACCCGTTCAGATCCGGGAAGAGGATGACTCCGCGATCGCGATCAAATGGTCCGATGACGCGGAGACCCATTACACGGCTTACGAGCTCAGGCGTTCGTGTCCTTGCGCGGGATGTATAAACGAGTGGACGGGCAAGAAAACGCTCGATGATACCAAGGTCCCCGAAGACATTTCCTTTAAACACACTTCCATCGTCGGACGCTATGCTCTCAATTTCCATTTCTCCGACGGCCACGATACAGGGATATTCAGTTTTGCTTTTTTAAGGGGCTTGTCCGATCGACAAGTAAGCGGGCAATGATTGACGATTAGCTTATTCTACCGCTCCGCACTTCCTGCCGACATGAATCGCCGCGATCCCACCGGTGAGATTTACATATTCAACGGAATCGAACCCGCTCGACCGCATAAGCTCAGCTAGTTTCTTTTGGTTTGGAAATTTCGAGACCGAGTCGGGTAGGTATTCGTATGCGCCTTGCGACCCGCTCACGATTCCCCCGATTCTCGGAAGTATCTTTGTGAAGTAAAAATTGAAGAGGCCGCGGAAGCCGGGAATGACCGGACTCGAAAATTCCAGCACCGCGAGTCTTCCGCCGGGTTTTAAGATTCGGCCAAGCTCGACGAGTCCGTTTCTAAAGTTCGAAAGATTTCGCAGCCCGAATGCGATGGTCACGGCGTCGAAAGTTGCGTCGCCAAAAGGCAGTCGCATCGCGTCGCCTTCGACATATGGAATGGTTTCTGCCGTCTCACCAGTCTTGTTCTTCGCGATGGCCAGCATCGGATGACAAAAGTCAGATCCGATCACTCGAGCCTTCGCGTTCCTCTTAAGTTCCAGCGACAAATCGCCGGTGCCGCACGCGACATCCAGAACGACGGCTTCCGGATCGTCCAGAATATCCCGGACCTTCTCGCGGACGATTCGGCGCCAACGCTTGTCTATATTTATTGAGAGAACGTGATTGAGTAGATCGTACTTGCTCGCGATCCCGGAAAACATTTCACGGACCGCTCGCGCGTGGGCAACCTCGTTGGCGGTTTCTTCCTCCGGCATCGATTACTCCACCACAGGTACAGTTCGAAGGACGACCGATACGATAGGATTCTTGGCCAGGCGATCGGCAACGCGCTGCACGTCGGCAAGCGTAAGCTTCTGGACAGTTTGCGCATCGACGACGAGAGTTGTTTTGTATGTGTCCATATCAAGCCATTCGTCGACGAGGCTTATCCTGGAAACTTCTGCCGCCACATCCGCCCGCACTTTATTGAACTCTGTTTCCGACACCCGATCACTGATCGAACTAAACGGGAACGGCACCGCGCCCGGGACGTTTATTACAACAACACCTGGTAAAACTCGCGCACTATTCGAAACACTGGAGCCTGCGGCAATCTTCTCGATGCGCTCTCGCAGTACCTTTTCCAAGATCAACGACGCAGCGTAATCCGGGTCATTTTTTGCCAAACCTCGAAGCACGAATGACGTTCGGGGAGATGCTCCCGCTAGATTGACCTCGATCGGCCTTGTATCCGGGTTATCCGGCTGGCGAAACGTAAATGGAACTCGCTTGTCGGATTTGAGCCATGCGCCAAAGTAACGCCGAGCAGCGCGGAATCCGAGATCGCTATTAAAATTTCCGCTGATCGCGACCGTTGCATTATCGGCGCAAAGAAAGCGATCTCTCGCAAACTGAAGATCGGCAAAGTCGATGTGCGTCAACGTTTCGACGGAACCCATCTGCGGCCGGCCATATGGAAAGGTCCCGAACAGTCGCCTCACCGCGGCCTGATCCGCAACATATACAGAATCCCTCTCTAACAGGCCGAGCCTTTCCGAAAGGGCCTTTTTTAAGGCGGCCGTTGTTTCCTTGTCGATGGTCGGATTTGAAACAGCCTGTGCCAGAGTTTGCACCAGAGTCACGAATTCGCCGGGTCTCGCACTGGCGTTGATCTGGATATAGTCGTAATTCGTAATGACCTCGAGATTCCCTCCAAGGTCATCAGCAAAGTACGATCTTGACGCTGCGGAGGGAAAAATATTATCGGCCAGGAGCTGCATCACACCCTCCTTCGCCTGCGGGTCGAAAGCCGCACCACTATGTACCCGAATGCTGACTTTGACATCGCTTGCCGACGGGTCGCTCCACATCAAAACCTTCAAGCCATTCAGAAGCTTTTCCTGACGAGGAACCCCGCTTCCCGGCTTCTGAGCGAACGCCGTAGCGGCACCAAACGTCAAACAAATGCCGAACAGGAAATATTTATTGAATAAACTTCTGAATTTCATCGTATAAACAATTTGGAAAGAGAGATGGTAACTGTTTTAGTTGCAAAACTCCATCGAAGTGTTGTTTGACGCGGCTTGCAGTAAGTAGGGCAAAATTTTCATTCGAACAGGCATCGTGTCAAACTCGCCAAGCATCTATCATTGTTGAACAAGCTGGGTTTAGAGCGATGGTTGTAAACCAGATACTCGCTTAACATCTGCGGAAAACGCGTTATAATTAAAATCACTCACTTGGATGCCCTGCCGGGCAT
>JBDTMK010000016.1:0-19010 GCA_039934315.1 Pyrinomonadaceae bacterium
GGGGAATGCATCTGATGTGGAACTGGATGCAGGGCGCATTTTTCGGGATCGAGGTGAGCGGAATTACGAATTTAGTTTCCGCACCTCTTTTGCGAGAGATCGACGGCGGGCCAGTTTGGCTGACCGGTGAAACCTATGGAGTGGAAGGCGGGATAGTGACAACTATCGCGTTGATCGTCTCGATGATCGTTATCTATTTCCTGCTCGGATTGAAGCCAGGCGAGGAGACCGAAAGACTGACGCCGGATCAGAACAAGGAGCTATAGCGACTGGGGTCAGTACCGAGATCGGCAGCGGCCAGATCTCTCGTCGTCCGCATGTCAACTTTATTGCCGCAACATGTCGGTACCGATCGGATCACGACCTGCTCTGAGAAAGAAGTCTCGATCAGGTGGGCTTAGAAGAAGCGGGCTTTCCCCCGCTCTTATTTCGCGCACAGGTCATGGAGCGCTTTCCCCGCTCGCGGCCCAAACCTACACCGTCTGAATCTTAAACGAAATATCCACCGCTCTCGCCGAGTGAGTTAGCCGCCCCACCGAGATCAAATCCACACCGGCTTCTGCAAAAGATCTCACACGATCCAGATCCATTCCGCCCGATGCTTCGATCATAACCGCAGGATTCAGATCGCGGGCCATACCGACAAGTTTCGCCGCTTCGTCAGGAGTTTGATTGTCGAGCATGATGATGTCCGCACCCGCCTCGATTGCTTCGCGAAGCTGGGCCCAGTTCGTGATCTCGACCTCGATCTTGTGAAGATGCCCGATCTTTTGTTTTGCTGCGACGACGGCTTCGGTAATACCGCCGGCGAGCGTGATGTGGTTGTCCTTGATAAGCACGCCGTCGTCGAGACCCATGCGGTGATTCTTTCCGCCGCCGACCGTCACCGCATATTTCTCAAGCAGTCTCAGACCGGGCGTCGTCTTTCGCGTATCGACGATCTGCGCTTTTGTCCCCTCGATGGCTTTTACGTACTGACGCGTCAACGTCGCGACGCCGCACATCCGCTGCAAAATATTCAGCGCGACGCGCTCGCCGGTCAGGAGAACATCCGCATAGCCTTTCAGCGTTCCGAATACGGTTCCTTCTTCGACCTCGTCGCCCTCGGTGAAGGTCGTTTCGATCTCCGGGATCTCAGCGTCGAGATGCAGAAACACCGCTTCAGCAACCTCGAGCCCGCAGATCACGAGATATTCCTTCGCGAGAAAGCGCCCCATACCTCGAACATCCGGAGCGACCGTCGCCTGCGTCGTGATATCACCGCGGCCAATGTCCTCGGTCAGAAAATCACCGATCGCTGCGAGAACTTCACCTGTGTCGAGCCAGTTCATAAATTATTTGATCGGCGCCTCGATCCGAATATTCGGGTCGTATTCGTAGTCCGTTATTGTGTGCGAAGTCACGAGACCATTGCTTCCGCTACCCTTCAATTCCCGCCTTATCAGCACAGCATCCTTCGTAATCCACAAACGATTGACAAAGCCGAAGCCGTGGGATTTCCCCGCGACCTTGTGCTCGCGGTAGAAAAGCTCTTCGACAAGCTCGCCTTCAATGCCGTTGATCCGTTCAATTCCGACCCGCCGGTATGTGACAGTCTCCTTCGCCTCAATCGGATCGCCAAACATGGAATACCGATTCGGATCGCGTTTGCTGACATCCTGCCAGGGTTCGTCATCCTTCCTCGTGAATGTCCGCTTACCGATCTTAATGGTTTCTTCCTTTCGAGTGCCGTTCGGCATCTGAAAGACGCTCACCGTCCTCTGGCGATCAGGCGGAGCATATTCGCAAATCTGGGAAACCATAGAGCCGAACTCCTTCGATACCATGGCAGGATCCGTCCACTGCGTAATTCGCTCGCGGTATAATTTAGCTTCGAGCTTGGAGAATGCCGACCGCTCGCGCTCATGGAACTCATCCTTCGAAATCTCCTGCGGTTGAGCATGCCCAGCCAGGGAGGTGAAAGTGATTATGACCAGAACGTGGAAAAATGAGTATCGGGTTGTCATCAGTTCAATGCCTCAAGATTCTGATTAAGCGTTGCGACTTGGCTGACCAGCTCGCTTTGCCGATTCCGTAGTTCATCTACTTTCTCGACCGGAGCTTTCTCAACAAAGTTCGTATTCGACAACTGACCGGTCAGACGCTCCAGTTCAATTTTGAGTTTCTCAATCTGGCCCTGCAGACGCGCTCGTTCCATTTCGAAATCGATCAGACCTTCGAGTGGCACGGCGATCTCCGCATTGCCGATAAGAACCGCACGAGCCGAAGCCTTTGGAACATTAAGTAATTCAGCGAGCACTATCTTATCAGCACGTGCAAGCTTTTTGATCTGGGCTTCGTTCGCGGCGAATATCGCCTGCATCGCCACACTTCCAGCGACATGGATCGAGAGTGGGTCGCCGGATTTGATGTTCATCTCCGCGCGGATATTCCGGACCTTCGTTATCAGCTCTATCACCGACTGCATCTCCGTTTCAGCCCTTTCGTCGATCAGCGAATCGTCACCGATCGGGAATGCCGTCAGCATGATCGTCCGTTCAGCAGAAGCGTACGACGCATTGTGCAGTCCGTTCGACACGCCGGGTAGTATTTGCCAAAGCTCTTCGGTAAGAAATGGCATGAACGGATGAAGTAGACGCAGAGCCTGCTCGAGGAGAGTAAGAATCAAACTGCTCGATTCGATATCCCCCGCGGTGATCTCGTCCTTCTTCAACTCGATGTACCAGTCGCAAAAATCGTCCCAGAAAAAGTGATAGAGCAGCTGAACAGCTTCGTGGAACTGATATGTCTCGAGAGCACGGTTCACGGCCTTCGCAGTTTTGTTCAATCGCGAGGTTATCCATCGATCCGCCAAGTCAGAACCGCGAGCGGTAGCGACAGGGTTTCCCCTCGTTTTCTCGGCAATGGCGGATGACCCGGTCGCTACCGCTCGCGGTTCTGACAAGACTGACGCCCCATCCGAATTCATCAATGCGAACCTGGTCGCGTTCCAGATCTTGTTCGAGAAATTCCTATACGATTCGACGCGTTCATCCCGCCACGCGAAATCGACACCAGTCGCCGAGCCGGCAAGTGCCATGCGCGTCGCATCGACACCGAACTTCTCAAAAACCGCGAGTGGATCGATGCCGTTGTTCTTCGTCTTCGACATCCGTTGACCGTTCTTGTCGAGCACCGTTCCGTGAATGATCACATCATCGAACGGTTTCTCGCCGATGAATTTCATCCCGGTCATTACCATCCGCGATACCCATAGGAAAATAATGTCGCGCCCGGTTACGAGAACATTGGTGGGATAAAACTTGTCTAAGTCCCTAGTCCCGGAGTCCCTGGTCCCAAGATCCTTGTCGTCGGATCCACGAGCACCGGTCTGGGACTCGGGACTTGTGCCTCGGGACTCGCTCTCCCCTACTACCTTTCTCCCATTCTCCCGTTCTGCTCCCCCCGTCCATCCTAACGTCGAGAATGGCCATAACGCCGATGAGAACCACGTGTCGAGAACGTCCGGATCCTGAGTCAGATTATCCGTGCCTGCTTTCTCGACTGCTTCTTCTTTCGTCCGGGCGACGTGAACGTTTCCTTCCGCGTCGTACCAAGCCGGTATCTGATGTCCCCACCAAAGCTGCCGGGAGATCGTCCAGTCGCGGAGATTTTCGAGCCAGGTCGTGTATACCTTTTTATGCGGAACTTCCGGGAAGAAGTGCGGAAGGTTTTCTTCACGCATCAGCTTCAGGGCCATGTCGCGCATCTCGTCCATCTTCACGAACCATTGTTCGGACAACAGCGGCTCGATAATGGTTTTGCATCGCTCGCAATGAGGGAGGGTAATATCGTAATCCTCTACCTTTTCCAGCAGACCGAGCTTTTCGAATTCCTCAACTACTTTGGCACGCGCTTCGAAACGATCGAGTCCGGCGAAATCTTTACCGGACGCCGCGTTCATCGTCGCATCGTCATTCATCACGACGAGCTTTTCTAAACCATGCCGCTCGCCGATTTCCCAATCGTTCACGTCGTGCGCGGGTGTGATCTTCACGGCGCCCGTGCCGAACTCTGACTCCACGTACTCGTCGGCGATGATCGGAATCTCGCGGCCTGTCAAAGGCAAGGCGATCGTCTTACCGATCAGGCCGTTGTATCTTTCATCCTCCGGATTCACCGCGACAGCTGTATCGCCAAGCATCGTCTCGGGGCGCGTGGTGGCGACGGTGATAGAGGATTGCGGACCGCGGATCGCGGATTGCGGATTTGCCTCCCCATCTCCTGTTCCCCCCTTCTCCCTCTCGAGAATTGGATACTTCAAGTAATACAACTTCCCGTCTTTGGCCTTCTCTTCTTTCACCTCCAGGTCGGAAAGAACGGTCTTATCTCGCGGGCACCAGTTCACGATTCGTGTCCCTCGGTAGATCCAGCCTTCGTCGTAAAGCCGGACGAAGACTTCACGGACCGCACGCGAAAGATTTTCTTCCATCGTGAATCGCTCGCGAGTCCAATCCACCGACAGTCCTTCGCGACGGATCTGCCGAGTGATCTCGCCGCCGTACTTGTTCTTCCATTCCCAGATCTTCTCCGTAAACGCTTCGCGCCCGATGTCCTGCGGCGTCTTGTGCTCGTCTTTCTTAAGTTGACGCGTGACCATCAACTGCGTGGAGATGCCTGCATGGTCGACGCCCACCATGAAGAGCGTTCGATACCCGAGCATTCTTTTCCATCTCGTGAGAACGTCCATCAGCGTGTGCTGAAGCGCGTGGCCCATGTGGAGAGTGCCGGTCACATTCGGGGGCGGGATGACGATCGAAAACGGCTCGGCGTTCGGATCCTGGTTGATCTCCGGCGCAAAAAAACCGCTCGCTTCCCAGCGGGCGTAATGATGTTCTTCGGCCTGGGTCGGGTCGTAAGCCTTCGCAATTTCCATATCTTCAGAAAAGCTAGATGATAAAACAAAAATGGCCAGCTTTCATCTTCTAATGAAAACTGGTCACATTCTATGCGCCGACGCAGGCGACGGCGTTAATTCTTATTCGAAAGTTTCTCGACGATTTTCTGGACGATTAGTTCTAGCTGCTCAGGAGAGAGACTAACTACCTGCTTGCCCTCGGATTCGGTGGAGCCGGGCTGCATCGTCGTCATCCCGAGCGTTTTTCCGTTTTCCATCGGAGGCAGCTCGAGCAGGTCGGACTCGTCGAGCTGCATATCCCTGACAGTAGACGGAATATCAAACGCCGGCATCTGCTCCGTTCTCGAAAACTCGTCAAACTCTGAAAATGCGTCCGCTGTCGCACTCGCTACGGCCGCGCCGATCCCGCTCCCATCGATACCGGCCGCCCCTTGCTCCTCGCCATGCGAAGGTGGTTCATCTGTTTCCCGATACTGAAACTCCGAGGTAGTAGCCTCCTGACTATCGGCGATCGGCATAGATTCAGCGGCCGAATAATCAGGTTCGTAATTTCCCGGAGCATCTTGCCGATCCTGCTCGAGATCAGTTTGCCCAAATTCCGGCACGGCTTCTTGATGTGCCGGCTCGCGGTAGTCTCCCTTGTCGGAATCAGACACAGGTCCAGAGTCCTCTGCCGGCGCGGCAAAGCTGCTGGTCTCGATCATTTCGTCATCCATGCCGGCGTCGACGAAGCGAGGCGTTGCGGAATCTAGTTCGACCTCCGACGTTGTCGGTTCGGAAAAGCTCTGGTGATAAAGCGAGTCGATGTCCTCGGTCGCCGGAGGATTCGCAACCCTCTCGGCCTCGAGTCGAGCATCCTCAGACGATCCGTCGACGGCTGGTTCCTCTTCCAAAGAGACGTACTCTTCGTGGGGCTTGGACGCATCCATCAACTCCGTCACCTGCGAGACCAGTTGCCTAATAGATTGGAAGGGTTTCGTCAGATATGCGTTAGCGCCGACACGAGCAGCTTCGCTCTCATCAAAGGGCTCGAAAGAGCCGACTAACAGAATCACGGGAAGTTTTTCGGTAACAGGATTTTGGCGGACGATCTCGCAGATCTGATAGCCGCTTAGTCCGGGCATATGGACGTCGAGCAGCAGGAGATCGGGTGCGATCTGAGAGATCTTTTCCATCGCCGAGTCGCCATCGCCGACGGCAACAACCTCGATCCCTTCATCTGCAAAAGTTAAGTTAACAACCTTCTGAATGGTTACAGAATCGTCTGCCAGTAAAAGCGTTCGTTTTGACACGGGTGAGCAAGCTCCTTGCAAATGAATGCTGAATGATTTTTGAAAACTAACATTTCGACTGTATCAGGTCAAGAAACACCCTCGCGCGTTTGGCATCCTACGCTCGAATAATGGCCGGCTGCCGGATAGCCGCAAGCTCGGCCGCCAGTCTGATCGCCGCAGTCATACTCGACGCATCAGCGATATTTTTTCCAGCGATATCGAGGGCCGTTCCATGATCAACGGAGGTCCTTATCAATGGAAGCCCAAGCGTAACGTTTACCGCGGAACCGAACGAAAGAGACTTGACCGCAATGGTCGCCTGATCGTGGTAGCAGGCAATGACGGCATCGAACTCGCCGCGAAAGCCGCGCAGGAAAATCGTGTCTGGTGAGTATGGCCCGGAAACGTCGATACCGAAATTCATACTGCAGTGCTCAACCGCCGGCGTGATCTCGTCAGCCTCTTCGGCTCCGAACATACCGCCTTCGGAAGCGTGAGGATTCAGCCCGGCGACGGCGATCCGAACTTTCTTATTTAGAAGTCGAGACAACTGTGCGTTCGAAAACTGGATGAGCTCGACGAGAGCGTCTTTCTTCACGCGGGCGATCGCATCCGTGAGCGACAAGTGAGTAGAAAGCAGAACAACGCGGAGCTTATCCGCAAAGAAGCTCATCGCAAATTCGCGGGTGTGGGTCAGCTCCGCAAGAAATTCAGTATGCCCGGGAAAATCATAACCGCCGGCGTTCAGTGCTTTTTTGCTGATCGGCGCGGTGGCGATCGCATCGATCTTCCCGTCACGCCAGAGCTCGACCGCCTTCTCAATATATTCACCGGACGCTCTTCCCGTATAGGCTGATTCGTCTCCTGGCAGGACATCGGCCGGGAGATTTTTCAGATCTATTATCTCGATCGGATCGGCATCGCACATCGTGTCGAGCGAGATTCCGATACTTTCGGCCTGCAAACGCAACGAGCGCTCGTCACAAATAATGACCGGCCTGTAGGTGGGGCGCGAGTTTCTATCTGAAAGCGCTTTTAGTACGATCTCGGGTCCGATACCGGCGGCGTCTCCGACGGTAATTCCGATTGTAGGAAGGGTATTGAGAAATTCCTTATTAGCCGACATCCGCCGAAACAGGCGGCCGTTGCTCCTGTCGATCCTCCGCCTTGAACATGTATTTTATACTATGCTTTGGCAAAAGAATATTTGGAGCATCCTTTCGATTTACCTTCAAAGCGTCGAGGTCATACCACTCGATCGTCCCGACTATCTGCTCGCCGTCCTGCAGCACGATAACCATTTCGGTACGGGCATCGATCTGCTTCCGATAGTAAAAAACCTCTGCCAGCGTTTCTACGGGCGGAGGTTTCTTACGCGGTTCATTAGTTGTTTGCTTGCGGGGAAAATTTGGCATATCTCAATCTCGGACTCGGGACTTAGGATTCCAGATCCGGGACTTGTTTCAAATCCCAAATCCGAAATCCAAATTCCCAAATTCTAATCGGCCTGTCTTCGGATAAAGGTAGGAACATCGAGGTCTTCTTCTTTGTTGCCGTCCTGAGCCGGAAAGTGAAGCGACTGAGCCGCGCCATTGGCAACTGCCTCGAGCACGCGAGGCTGCGGCATCCTCGACTGGATCGCGCTATCGAACCCGGTCGCGATGACCGTGACCTTTATTTCGTCGCCCATGCCCTCTTTTATAACGTTACCCCAGATGATGTCTGCGTTATCGTCCGCCTCGCCTTCGATCATGCCGATGGCGTCCTCGATCTCGCCAAGCGGCATGTTCTCGCCGCCGGTTACGTTGATCAAAGCTGCTTTGGCACCGGTGATGGAATTTTCTTCCAACAGTTTGTAATCGAGCGCGGCACGCATCGCCTTCGACGCGGCATCCTCACCATTGGCGCTTCCGATCCCCATCAGAGCGACGCCTCCGCCACGCATCACAGTCGTGACATCGGCGAAGTCGAGATTGATAATTCCAGGCGTCGTGATGAGATCCGTAATTCCCTGCACCGCTTGCAGAAGAATATCGTCCGCCCTGCGGAAAGCGTCCATCAAAGTGATCTTCTCTTCAACCTCACGAAGTTTCGAGTTGGGAATCGTGATGATCGTATCGACGCAGCCGCGAAGCTCAGCCAATCCGTTCTCGGCCTGTGCCATTCGCTTCTTACCCTCAACGCTGAACGGCTTTGTAACCACGGCGACCGTAAGGGCGCCGAGCTCGATCGCCAGCGATGCGACAACGGGCGCAGCGCCTGTTCCCGTCCCGCCGCCAAGACCGGCGGTGACAAAGACCATGTCAGAACCTTCGAGCACGTCGAGAAGCTTTTCATGATCCTCGAGCGCCGCTTCGCGTCCGACTTCCGGGTTCGATCCGGCGCCGAGGCCGCGCGTCGATTTGCTGCCGAGCTGGATCTTCAGCGGCGCCTTCGAGGCATTGAGCGCCTGAAGGTCGGTATTCGCCACGATGAATTCGACGCCCTTGATGTTGGCCTCGATCATCCGGTTAACCGCGTTGCCACCGCCGCCGCCGACGCCGATCACTTTGATTCGCGCTCCGGTGATCGGCGGCTCGTCTATGAACATTTTGATTCCGCTGTTTTTCATTTCAGACCTTGACTGTCAAATAAAGCTCCCTGCTATAGGGAAGGCGTTTTGGATTTGGTGAAGTTTCGCAGCGACAGATGAGCCCGCAACAATATCTTGTGCTGTTGGCGACAGAGAATACATCATTTGCGACAAAACTCCAACCGACTGACTTACATTTATCTAAATTTTTCACGAAAAGTTTCAAACCACTCGGCGACCTTTCTCGTCGGCGATTTCCCGCCGTGGTTTCCTTCGCGAAGCTGCGAACGCATCGACGACAAAGCGAGCCCGCACGCGACCGACCACTCCGGAGTTTGCACCTCGCCGGCGAGGCCCCCGAAGAACTCATCTTCCAAAAATCCCAGACGCGTCGGGGCATCGAACACCTGCTCGGCGATGTCCACCATCCCCCGCGCCATCGATCCGCCGCCCGTCAGGATAACGCCGCTTGAGATCTGTGCTTGCGTTCGCGCAGTTTCCTGCGCGATGTGCTGCAACAACTCGACAGCTCGCGGCTGCATTATGTCGCAGAGAATTTCTTTTGAGAGACCGCGCGTTTCGCTCCGCCCGACCGGAACGATTTCGATCACTTCCTGCCGCTCGCCGTCGTCCATTAAGAACGATGCCACACATCCGTAATGATGTTTGATCTTGTTTGCTTCCTGTATCGAGACGCGGAGGCCCATCGCGATGTCCTTCGTGAAGTGCATGCTGCCGAACGGAAACACGGCCGTATGCTGCACGGCGCCGCGGCCGAATATCATGAGACTCGTTATTTCGGCGCCGATGTTAACCAGGGCGCATCCGTATTCTTTGTCATCGTCGGTCAACGAACTCTCTGCTGCCGCGAGAGGCTCGAGCATCATCCGTTCGACATCGAGGCCGGCCCGACGAACCGCCTTTTCAAGATTTTGACGTCCCGCGCTCGGGCCTGTGACGATATGAACCAGACATTCAAGACGTGCGCCGCTCATTCCGACCGGCTCAGTGATTCCGTCCTGCCCGTCGACAATAAATTCCTGCGGCAGCCGGCTAAAGATCTCCCAGCCTGGCGGCAACGGCATCGCACTTGCCGATTCAATCGCCCGCTCAACGTCCTCTTCGCTTATCTCGCGGCCGGCACCGGCGACCGCCACAACTCCATTCTTGTTCTCGCCGCGAAAGTGTTCGCCCGAGAGGTTCACCACTGCGGACATTATGTCCAAACCGCTGACTCGCTCCGCTTCGCCTACGGCACGACGGATCGATTCCGAAACCGCCTCCGCACCGGTAACGATTCCGCGCCTTAGCCCTTTCGACTCGGCCTGGCCGATCCCGACGACGTTCATGCGGCCATTTTCCGAAGGCTCGCCGACGACGCACCTAACCTTGCTTGTGCCGATATCGAGACCGATTGCTTTTATCTCACGATTCATAAATAAGCCGCTTTGACTTTACTCGAGGCACTTCGTCCCAGACTATCTAACCGCAGATGAAAACCGAAAACGCGGATAACACTCTTAAGTTCTTTCAGCTTTTTTATCGGCGTCTTCTGCGTACATCCGCCGTTAAAAATGCCGGTGACGTTTATCGATTTGCGGTCTTCCTCGGGGCCAGGATCATATTTTGGCCCACCAGGTCTACCGCCTCGAACATGTCACCCTTGCCGACGATCGCGTTGATTCCCCGCTTCAGATACTCACCAAACTTGTCGCGGCCGAGAGCGATCGACACCACCGTGCCTGAATCCTCGACGACGGCCCGCGGCTCGCGAAGATCTGCCAGGTTAACCGCCACAACTCGAGACGACAGATTGAACTCCTTCCACTCAGCCAACATCTTTTGATAGATCTTCACACGCTCGAGATTCTCTTTGCCGGCGATTTCGGACTTCGCCTGATTCCATCCCGTGATCGGGAAAGGAAATTCGGCTTCCTTCTCTCGTGCAGGTGCGATCACCGCTCCATCTGCATCAACCAGTACTGATCCGTCAGAGGTTCGAATGAGCGCCTGCGGCTGACGCTCGAATATCTGTACTCTGATTCCATTCGGCAGAACTCGCGATACGGCGGCCGTCTTCACCCACTGCACTCTTTCAAGCTTTTCCTTGATAGCAGGCAGGTCGGCATTCCACACACCCGATTTTTCGGCTAGCATTTCGACAAGCCGCCGAATGTCAGACGAGGAAGAGCGCTCCGTTCCGGCAACATCGATCCTCGCCACATTGAAAAAGTCCGAGGCCGTAACTGTCTGGTACCCGAGAACGCCGAGAGCACCAAGACAGATAAGGATACAGAAACTTAGAAAGAGCGGGAGAGCGAACGCCCGAAAAGGGCTCGCGCCGGATCGCGAATTCTCGCGCTTACCTGTTGACGCCCGTCCGCGTTTGAGTGGACGTTTCACACTCACGCGTGATGCTTGCCGCGTCTTCTTCGTTGAGATGTTAGCTTTCGTGTTTGCCATTTGAGTTGGTTCCTCTCAATTCTTCCAGGATCTCGTCCGACAATCGCGTCACGCTGCCGGCTCCAAGTGTAATTACAAGGTCACCCGCTTGAAGATTTGATGCCACCTTCGTCGCGGCGGTATCGACGTCGCCGATGTAGGTCGCATTCTTGTGACCGTACTTTCGAATGTTGTCCGTCAGGACCTCAGCCGTAATGCCTTCGATCGGAGTTTCACTCGCCGCGTAAATATCGAGCACGTAAAGAACGTCAGCGTTATTGAAGGAAAGCGCGAATTCGTCCATCAATTCCTGCGTCCGACTGAATCGGTGCGGTTGGAAAACCACTACCGTCCGTCGTCCGCCGGAGCTGTTCTTCGCCGCCGAAAGCGTCGCCAGAATTTCCGTCGGATGATGTCCGTAATCATCGACGACACTGATGCCGTTTTCCTCTCCCTTGAACTGGAAGCGTCGGTTCGCATTCTTAAACTTCACGAACGCATCAGCGATCCTATCAAACGGTATTTCAAGCTCTAATGCGACCGCCGTCGCCGCGAGCGCGTTATAAACGTTATGTTTGCCTGGGACCGGGAGCGCTATGTCACCAAGCACCTCTGCACCGCGCCAGACCGTGAAGGTCGAGCCGAACGCATTGTTGTATTTGATATTGTGAGCAGAAATATCCGCCTGCGCGGTCATCCCGTAAGTGACCCGGCGGCGTTTGATGTTCGGAATTATCAACTGGACATTCGGATCGTCGAGACAGATGATCGCCGCACCGAAGAAAGGAACTTTGTTTACGAAATCGGTGAAGCACTGAACGACATCGTCCATGCCCTTATACGATTCCATGTGTTCCTTGTCGATGTTCGTGACAACCGCAATGGTCGGGTTGAGCATGAGGAAGCTGCGATCACTCTCGTCGGCCTCGGTCACGAACCATTCCGACGCACCGAGCTTTGCGTTGGAACCAAGCGTATCGACTATTCCACCAACGACCGTCGTCGGATCCATCCCGGCATGAACCAAAAGAGTCGCCACCATCGAAGTCGTTGAAGTCTTTCCGTGCGTTCCGGCGATCGCGACCGCGTACGGCTTCAGCATCATCAATTCCGCGAGCATTTCCGCACGCGGGATAACGGGAATACCCTTTTCTTTTGCAAGGACGACTTCGGGGTTATCAGGTTTCACCGCAGACGAGTAGACCACGACCTGTGCATCACCCACATTCACCGCCGCGTGCCCTTCACTGATCTTCAATCCCATTCCCTCTAGCCGGTCGGTATTCTTCGATTTCTTAATATCCGATCCGGACACGACAAACCCGAGATTACACAACACCTCGGCGATGCCGCTCATCCCGATGCCGCCGATGCCGATGAAATGAATTCTCTTTACGTGTCTGAACATTAGTAGCCAGTAGTCAGTAGTCAGTAGTCAGTAGTCAGTAGTCAGTAGTCAAAAGGTCGGTCGAACTTCAAATTTATTGCCGTCCCTCATCCTTCAACCTTCATCCTTCATCCTTCATCCTTCATCCTTCATCCTTCCCCGCAAGCTCTTCGATCAAATCAACTGTCCTCTCCGCCGCGTCACTCCTCGCCATTTCTTTTGCCGCCTTTTCCATTGCGGTTACCGCGTCGGGATCTCCAATCAGGTCGGAGATCTCCTCTGCCAGAACTTCTCCGCTCAGTTCTTTTTGCAAGATCATTCGCGAAGCTCCGGCCTTTTGCATCGCTTCGGCGTTCTTTCGCTGATGATCGTCTGCCGCCGTTGGCAATGGGACCATTATGGATGCTTTTCCGGCCGCCGCCAGTTCGGCACAAGTGGTTGCACCCGCCCGTGAGATTATCAGATCGCTCTTCGCAAACTCGGAAACCATATCCGATATGTAGCGCCTTACATCCGCGCTCTTCCAACCAGCCTGATCGTACGCCTCGCGAATTCTATCAAACTCCGACTCGCCGGTCTGGTGTGTGATCTCGAGATTGTCCGCACTCAGGCCGAGCTTCGGCAAGGCATCGATCATTGCGTCGTTGATCGCCCGCGCTCCCTGCGATCCTCCAAATATCAACAGCTTTACCTTTTCACTCGATTCAGGTTCGGCTATATCAAAAAATTCCTTCCTAACCGGATTCCCTGTCACCACACCTTTCTTTCCAAAGAACGGAAGAGCCTCTTCAAAGGTAAGCGCTGCTTTATCGACAAACATCGCAAGCCGCCGGTTTGTAAAACCCGGCAATGCGTTCGAATCCATTACCAGCGTCGGAATGCGCATCATGCTCGCCATCATAAGAACCGGTCCCGAAACATAGCCGCCCGCACCAACAACAACGTCGGGCCTGAAGTCTTTCAGGAGCCGCCGCGCCTCAAGAAAGCTTTTCGGCAAAATAGCGAGACCTTTTAACTTCCCTTCCAGGCCGACACTTTTCAGGCCGGCACTATTTATTAAAGAAAGCTGAAAACCATTCTCGGGGACGATCCGCGTCTCCAGTCCGTGCGATGTGCCGACAAATAAAATTTGCGATTCCTCGTCGCGCCGCTTGATCTCTTTCGCGACGGCAATTCCAGGATAAATGTGTCCGCCCGTTC
Source organism: Pyrinomonadaceae bacterium (assembly GCA_039934315.1). Taxonomy (GTDB): domain Bacteria; phylum Acidobacteriota; class Blastocatellia; order Pyrinomonadales; family Pyrinomonadaceae; genus OLB17. The sequence goes on from JBDTMK010000016.1 coordinate 13,773, forward strand.
CGCCGGCGGCGATGAGAACTTTCATCTATTTCGTTTTGACGAACAGGTTCATCGCGAAGCTCCAAACTCAAACAGCCCTGTTTTTCTTCCGATGCACGACCTCGTCCCGCACCTCAATCGGAGCACTCGCACTCTGCGAAATGTTGAGCAACACTCCGACCGCCAGCAGGGTAACGATCACCGACGAGCCTCCATACGATATGAACGGCAGGGGAATTCCCTTCGCTGGCAGGATCGATATAACCACGCTGATATTAAAAAGCGCCTGGACAATGATCCCGGTGATCAAACCGATACCAAGCAGCGTCCCGAATCTGTCCGGGGCCATCAAAGCCGCGCGGCTTCCGCGCCAGAGCAGCAATCCGAAAGTAAGCACCACAGCCAGTGTTCCGACCAAACCAAATTCTTCGCCCACGACCGAAAAAATAAAATCCGAGTAGGGATAGGGCAAATAGAAAAGTTTCTGCTGTCCTTGCGCAAACCCTGTACCGAATAAACCGCCCGACCCGATCCCTAAAAGCGACTGGACAACCTGGTAACCGGCGTCGTCTGAATGCTTGAACGGATCGAGAAATGCCATTAGCCGCTCGACGCGCCACGGAGCAAGAAGAATGGCACTTACTCCCCCGATTACCATCAACGCCGCAACCGACGCGATATGGAGAAGTTTTGCCCCTGCGGCAAAATACACGGCCGAAAAGATCGCACACAAGACGATCGTCGTCCCGAGGTCGGGTTCGAGAAAGATCAATCCACCTAGTAGTACAAGCGCCCCGATGCATGGCACGACTGTCGAGCGAAGGTCTCCGACGGAAGCCTCGTTCTTCGTGAGAAAGAAAGCGAGGAAGACGGGGAGCGATATCTTTGCGATCTCCGATGGCTGGAACGAAAACCCCGCAAATCGTATCCATCGGCTCGCTCCGTTTATCTCCGGGAAAGCGAATACCGCGACGAGACAGACAACGGTGAATCCGAGTGCTCCGTAGACGAAAGAGTTTTTCTGGTAGCGGCGATAGTCTATCCGGCTTGCGACAAACATCACCGCGAGACCGATCGCTGTAAACGCAAACTGCTTGTAGAAATATGTGAACTGACTAGCGCCGCCGGTTTCTCTTTGAGCAATCATCGCCGAGGCGCTGTAAACCATCATCGTTCCGAACAGGGCAAGCCCGCTCGCGATAGCGAACATAAACCAATCCATGCGCAATCTACTCGGAGTCATCCTAGTTTTGACTGCCGGCCTTTGCCGGCGGTGCCGCCTTAAGGCCGGACTCTAAACGCTTTACCTCGTTCTTAAAAACTTCGCCTCGCTCCTCATAGCTCCGGAACATATCGAAGCTCGCACACGCCGGAGCAAGAAGTACCGAGTCAGCCGGCAATGCATGTTCAAAACCTATCTTCACTGCCTCTTCCATCGAAGCCGCACGCAGCATGTCGACATGTCCACGAAGTTGACCTTCAATGTTGTCGGAATCTTCGCCGATCAACACCATTGTGCGAACCGATCGGTCGATCAGATCGATCAACGGAGAGTACGGCGCATTCTTTCCGCGCCCGCCAAGTATCAGTACCGTCATTCCCTCACCTTCACTCAATGCCTCTAACGCTTTCGAAGTCGCATCGACAGAGGTCGCTTTCGAATCGTTGTAAAACTTCACGCCACCGATCTCCGCGACAAACTCGATCCGGTGCTCGACACCCTTGAAATTCGCTACCGTCTCCCGCATCGACTCAGGATCCGCCCCGGTCGCGAGACCGGCGGCAAATCCGGCAAGAACGTTCTCGACGTTGTGAAGGCCTCGCAGGAAGATCTCATCCCGGGTCGTCAAAACTTTTTCCTTCCCGTTTGCGCGGCATACCAGCTCACGTCCGCGCAGGAACAAGCCGTCGTCCAGTTCGCGTCTCACGCTGAAGAAGATAGTGTTGGCCTTCAATCCTTTTTCCCACGTCGAGGTGATCGCGTCGTCGCCGCTCAAAACAGCGACATCGTCCGAAGTTTGATTTAGAAAGATCCGGTGCTTCGCGGCCGCGTAATCGGCAAACGAATCGTAGCGATCGAGGTGATTCGGCGTGACGTTCAAACAGATCGCAACGTTCGCACGAAAATCTTTTATCGTCTCGAGCTGAAAACTTGAAAGCTCGGCCACCGTCCACGTAGCGTCGGTGGAAGCCTCAGCCAAGCTCAATAGAGGCGTCCCGATGTTTCCGCCAACGTGCGTCTCGATACCGGCGTTTTTCAAGAGCTCACCGATCAATGTCGTCGTCGTCGTCTTGCCGTTCGAACCCGTGATCCCGATGATCCGTCCCTTCATAAAACGGAAGGCAAGCTCAATCTCTCCGATAACCTCGCCGTCCTTTCGATCGACATACCGTGCCGGAATAGTATTCGTCGGAACGCCGGGTGAGGTAACGACGAGATCGATCTGATCCAGAAGCCAGGACGGAAGATCGCCCGCGATCAGACCGACGTTCTGTGATTTCAAAGATCTCGCCGCCTCGCTCCAGTCCTCTACGGGCTTCCTGTCGTGAAGTGCGACGACGGCTCCACGTTCCGCCAAGAATTTTGCAGATGCGACGCCCGATTTGCCGGCACCGAGTACTAAAGTTTTTTTTCCGGACAGCTGCATCGGTCTTTGACTTCTGCCTTGGGTCTTTTGCTGTTCTTCTTTACGGCTTAGCGACTTTGCGAGAATTCCCTTGAATAACATTGTCGACTTAACTGCAAGCCACCTCCCGCGAAGTCGCTAAGCCGCAAAGAAGAACTAAAAGCGACATCAACGAAGTTTCAGCGTCGACAAACTCAACAACGCAAACAGAACGGCGACGATCAGGAACCGGAATACGATCTTCGGCTCCTTCCATCCCGTCATTTCAAAATGATGATGGAGCGGAGTCATTTTAAAGATGCGCCGCCCGGGCTGTCCGCCACGTTTCGTCAGTTTAAAGACGGAGACCTGCATCATCACGGACATTGCTTCGAGAATGAACACGCCGCCGATGAACGGCAGCAGGAACTCCTGCTTTGTCAAAATAGCGACTGTTCCGAGAGCACCGCCGATCGCGAGACTTCCAACGTCTCCCATAAACACCTCGGCCGGGGGTGAGTTGTACCAAAGAAAGCCGAGACTCGCGCCGACCATTGCGCCGCAAAAAACCGTTAACTCCGCCGATGCCGGGTTAAATGTGATGTCGAGATATTCCGCCCAACGTTTGTCGCTCGCGACGTACGTCAGGGCCGTCAATGCCGACATTGCAACAAAGGTTACGCTTGTCGCGAGGCCGTCGAGGCCGTCCGTCAGATTCACCGCGTTCGATGAACCCAGCAGCACAAAAATAATGAAACCGAGATAGACGACCGGGCCTACATAGCTGACGCTTGTAACCGGGTTCGGATCTGCGGTCGCTTTTAGAAACGGGATGCTCAGGTTCCACGAATAATTTGTCAAAAAATAAAGCACCGCTCCCACCGCGAGTGCCGTAAAGAGTTGTCCCGCCAGCTTCTGCCAACCGGTAAGGCCGAGGCTTCGTTTCTTTACGATTTTTATGTAGTCGTCAGCGAAGCCCACTGCCGCGAACAGTGTCGTGGCACCAAGGGCGAGCCAGAGAAACAAATTATCAAGCCGAGCCCAGAGAACCGTCGAAACAAAAACAGAACCGATTATCAAAATGCCGCCCATCGTCGGCGTACCGCGCTTTTCCTGATGCGAGGCGGGGCCTTCTTCCCGGATCTCCTGACCGAATTTCAATTCCGCTAATTTACGAATAACGGGTTTTCCAAAGAACAATGTCATCAGCAGCGCGGTAATGGTCGCCCAAGCCGTCCGGAAGGTGACGTACTGAAAAACGTTCAGGCCCTTGAACAGATAAGAGTCGATAGAGCCGGCGCCGTACTCTCGAAATATCAATTGATAAAGGAAGTAATAAAGCATTGTGTTCTGAGTCTCGCCCTCAGGCGGCTCTTACTCCCGCCGCCTCCCGCCGAAAGGCGCGACTTAAAGCGCTTTTTCCTCCAGGTCGAATTCCTTCAATAATCTCTCGACCACTTTTTCCGTTCGCACACCTCGCGAACCCTTGACCAACACTACATCGCCTTCTCGGATCTCGCTCGCAAGCATTTCACCGGCGGCATCCGAATCCGCAACAAATTGAACATTTGATAATCCCTGCGTTTCAGCACCGCGCACAAGATCCTCCGCCAGGCCGCGAACCCCGATCAGGACATCGACGCTCATCGCCGCGATCGTTTCGCCGGTCTGCCGATGAATAGCGTGAGCGTTATCTCCAAGCTCGAGCATCTCGCCGGCGACGACTATCTTTCGTCTTGCGTACGTCGCACCGTCGATGAGGGTCTGCACCATCGACACCAATGCGGCCGGATTCGAATTATACGAGTCGTTGATGACGGTAAAGCCCTTCGCGAATTTCAGGATCTCCCCGCGCTGGGGCGGGGCCGCAACAGTGCTGAGGCTTTCGGCGATGTCGGTCGCGCTCATTCCAAACGCATGTCCGACGGCGGCGGCGGCGAGAGCATTAAGAATGTTGTGTCTCCCATTCAACGGGAACCTGGTCCGGGCTTCGCCTTCGGGCGTGGTCAATACAAATTGCGTGTTACCGAAATTCTCAAATGCGATCTGGGATGCGGTAACGTCGGCGGCGGAGTCGATCCCGAAGCTCAACGACGAGCCGCGGCTTAGCTCGCGCATCGCCAGCACCCGCGAATCGTCCGCATTCAAAATCGCGGTTCCACCGTCCTTCATTCCTTCAACGAGCTCGGCCTTCGCCGCCGCCACATTCTCAATCGAGCCCAAATGTTCGACATGAACAGGGAGCACGTTCAGCTCAACCGCGACGTCGGGTGGCGTTATACGGCAGAGGCGCTGGATCTCGTTCATCGGTGTCGACATCCCCATCTCAAGAACCGCGACATCATAGCTGCCGTCGGCAACGAGATTGAGAACCGTTAAGGGATGTCCAAGACCGTTGTTGTAATTCTTGATGTTGCGCAAAACTTTCCGTCCACTCGATTCAAGAACGTGCGCAGTCAATTCTTTCGCGGTCGTCTTGCCCGCGCTTCCGGTTATCGCAACGACGGGCTTGTCCCATTGAAGATAAACTCCGTGTGCAAGATCCTGCAGCGCTGTGATCGTGTCATCGACAAAGATCAAACGATCTTTGAAATCCGCCAATGTCGCCGCATGTTCTTCAAACCGATCTGCACGAACCACGCACGCCGCGGCG
>JBDTMK010000017.1:0-18912 GCA_039934315.1 Pyrinomonadaceae bacterium
CGGGATGGACCTGCAGTTTCCGCATCACGAGAACGAGATCGCGCAGAGCGAAGGCGCCACCGGGAGACAGTTTGCACGTTACTGGATCCACAGCGAGTTTCTCAAGATCGACGATGTCACGATGTCGAAGTCGAAAGGAAACTTCTTCACGTTTCGCGATCTGCGCGAACAGGGATATTCACCTCTTGCACTGCGATATTTGCTTCTAAGCGTCCCGACCCGCAAGCAATTGAATTTCACGTTTGAAGGTTTACAAGGTGCCGAGTCAACCGTAGAACGTCTTCGCAATTTCCAGTCGCTGGTCACAGACGCAAAAACCGGAGAAGGATCCAGCGCCGGAGTCGCGAATGCTGTAGCAGATGCTCTCGCGAATTTCGAAGCGGCGATGGACGACGACTTCAATACCGCGGCCGCGCTTGCTGCTATTCATGATCTCGTGCGCGAGATCAACGTCGTGCTGGCAAATGACGGTTTGTTATCAAAGGATAGAGAAGCGGTGTTGGAAGCGATCGCCAAATTTGATTCGGTGCTCGGGATCTTCGGAAAGATGGAGACGGATTCTCTTGACGGTGAGATTGAAGCTTTGGTTGAAGAGCGGGAAGAAGCGCGGCGTCAGCGGAATTTTGTACGGTCGGATGAGATTCGCGATTTACTGGCGGCTCAGGGCATCGTGCTTGAAGATACTAAAGATGGAGTGCGCTGGAAGAGAAAGTAGTTTGAAGGGCTTGGAATTTAAAGAGCGGGGCAAGCCTGCCTTCCGAAACTGCTAATGTGGTTACGCCCAGAGATTCCTTTTGAGACCTTTTCGAATACTTCAAATGCATTTACATTCGCAGGTCCGGAAGGCGAGTTTGCCCCCGCTCTTATTTCGAACATACCAAGGGCCGCTTTATCATCTTCATCCAATATACCGTTGTCGTATCGTACTTCACCCCGCTCCTCGGACAAGGCTCATAACCCAGCTTCGTAAAATTCTGGACTAGAGGCCCGTCTTCTCCATCAACTGAAGTCCTAAAAGCCAGCCATATCTCATCTTCGCCAATCTCTTCCAAGCTCGCGTTCTTAACTTCATCAAAACCGCGCGGCAGGAAATACGTTTCGTCATCGGTCCGAACGTCGACGCCCTTGACGACTTGCACTTGATATCGATCCGAATCGCGGAGCGCAAACCAAAGGTGATACGCGACGAGATTCTCGAAAGCGTAGATCTTCGTCATACCCGGCGCGTCCGCTTCCTTGTTTTTGATCTCATTCGCTACGTTCTCCCATTCGCACCAAACGTATCGCGGCGTCGCTCTCATCGCCTGTGAATAAAATGCATAGCCGGACAATAAGAGCAGCAGCGTGACAGCCGCCGTCCGAATCCCTGACATGGGAATGCAGTTGAGAAAGTAGGCGAGTAGAATTGCCGCCGGCGCGTAGATCACGATCAGGTGACGAGTTCCCCATACGGAGTAGGGGGACAACCAGCTTACGAGAAAAGCAACGGCGGCGGGAATAGCCACGAACAGTGAAAGAAAATATACGCGCTGTTTATTGTCATCGCTGCCGAAGTTAATCAAATAGATGACAAACGCCGACAAAAGTATCAATAAGACCGGGACCGAAACACGGTATATCGAAGCGGGTTCAGCGTTACTCGCTTGAAAATAAAATGGCTCGGTGAGATCGAAAAGGAACGCAATCATTTCACGAATGCCGGGCCGCGTCATCCAACTGATGTTCTGTCCGACGTCCGAACCCGATCTCGCGGCTTGCCAGACAGTGACGGCCCAGGGAAGAAACGCCGCTAATACTATTCCCATCATGGCCAGCATTCGCCGCCACTTTATTCGCTGAAAAACGAGGATCGCGACGATCTCGGTGGCAACGACGAGCCAGCCGAAGTAGTGTGTATAAACAAGAAGTAAATTGACGATGAGCAGCGGAAGGAAACTCTTTCCGCGATTGAAATATCGCGCGAACAACCAGATCGAAAGCAGAGACAGAAACATCAGCATGCTGTACATGCGGAGGGTCTGAGTGTATTTGATCAGCGATCCGTTCACCGCCAGAAATGCCAGCGACAGCAGCATGACCGGATTCCGCAGTTTTAATTCCTTGCACAAGTAGATGAAAGGAACCAGCGCGAGCGCCGAGAACAAAACCGGCAGCAGACGCAGCCACATCAAACTCTCGCCGCCGGCGCCGACCCACATTTTCAAAACAATATAGAAAAGAGGCGGGTGAATCAGGTCCTCGGCGACGAAGCGGAAAAGTGAATTCCACGGATGCTCGGCCGCGTGGACACTGAAGATCTCATCGAACCACAGGCACGAGTCGGTCAGGCGCCACAACCGCACGGCGATGTAAACGAGGCACAACCCAAGTGCGAGAATCGTAACTGTTCGCCGGTCCTGAAGCATCGGGACTAATTATTGATTAGGAATTACGGAATTACGAATTACGTGATTAGAAATTAGATCGGAGCGGAAGCTAGAGACGTACGCCGTCGCATAGTTCCCCATCTACACTCGTGTAAAAGAGCTTTACATCTTTATACGTGTCCGTGTCGCGGCAGTACGAAATACAGTGATCGAATGGTTTGGAGTAGATGTGAATGCTTACTGCGCGGTCGTCGTATTCGGGAAGGTTTAGAATTTGATGGATCGGTTCTTCAAGTTCTACTTTTGTTGCGAGACATTCGGCGAGCTCGAACGAGTCGGTTTCTTTCAGCTTGCAATAGCCTTTTGATTCGTCGATTTTTTCGACCGCGAAATTCTGCCCTTTCAATCGACCGATAGGAACAGTCATCCAACAGCGCTGCTCGCAGTGATTGTGAACTCGCGAAACTTGTCCCCGGTCCCAGCAGATCGCCATCATCTCGAAACGCTCGTCTTTATAGATAAGATTGCGAGTGTAAAAGTTAGGGCTCCAGAAGAGATATTTCTGGATCGACTCGACGTCGACCGGATGGCCGCTAAGAAAATCGTAGACGGGCTCGCACACGAATTGGTGGTCGGGAATATCGCGCAGACCGCGCACAAGTTGGTCGATCGAAACTCTATTCATTTAGGCAAAGAACTAAAACCGCCACAGAGCACACAGAGATTAATTTGAAACTCGCCTCTGTGGCTAATTTTCTTGCGCTTTATTAAGAAAGTCAATGAACTGTTTTGGATCGCGCGTCAATCCCGGAAAAGTAGCTATCGGTTTTCCCTCGGCATCGAATACTGCATAGAACGGAAGGGCAACGGTTTGAAAATTATCCTGCTGAAACTGCTGCTGACGTTCGTAAACGTCGCCTTCGCCGTCCGTATAAAGGCTAACAAGCACGAACTTTTCCATCTCGGCACGGACCTCGGGAAGGACGAACATGTTCGCCTCCATCCAGCGACAATTGGTACAGGTGTAGCCGGTGAAGTCGACGAACACCTTTTTATTTTCCGCCTTCGCTCTCGTGAGCGCCCCCTGAAAATCATTAGTCATCCATGCAAGTTCTTCGTTCGGATTTCCAAGAACATTGAACATAGATTTCGCATTTTTTGGCGGCAGGAATGATTCCAACTCGCCCAGCTTGCGGCCCAGAATCCCGGTTGTTAAGTAAACGCAGAGGCCGAGAAATAGAGCGGCGAACATGATCCTAAGCGGAGTGATCTTCTTCACGGGCGAATCGTGGCTGAACCTGAATAAGCCCAGAATATACGTGACGATCGCGATGCCGATGACCACCCAGATTATTAAAACCAACTCTCGCGTAAAGATCTTGCCGTAATTCAAAACACCCGACTCATTCAAGCCCGCTCCCCAAACTAGGTCGACGTTGGACAGAAACTTCATCGCTGCGGCGATCTCGAGAAATCCCATCACGACTTTGACGGAGTTCAACCAGCCGCCGGACCGCGGAAGCGAGTGAAGCAGCCTAGGTGCGATCGCGAGAACAAAGAACGGCAGCGCGAATACGATCGAGAACGCGAGCATCCCGAGCAGCGGCATTTTCCAATCGCCTTGCGCGGTCGACACGAGCAGGCTTCCGATAAACGGCGACGTACATGTGAAGGACGTCAGGGTGAAAGTAAGCCCCATTAATAGAGCGCCGAGGTATGCACTTCCCTTTCCTTCTTCACTACGCGTGATCGAGTCAAGTTTCGTCAGAATCCCGGACGGAATTGAGATCTCGTAAAATCCGAAAAGATTGAATGCAAAGAAAAGAAACAGCGCTCCGATAAAGAGGTTGACCCATGGGTTTGCGGCGAACAGATTGATGCCCGCCGCGCCAAAGACGACGGCGAGCAGCATCCCGAGCAGCGTGAAAGTCGCTATGATTCCAACGGAATAGACCGTTGCCAGTTTGATCGTTCGAGCATGATTCCCGTCGGAATGTTTCATGAAATATGAAACCGTGATCGGGATCATCGGAAATACACACGGGGTGAGAAGCGAGATGGCTCCGAACGAGATCGCCAGCCAGATGAAGGACCACAGATCAGTCGTCGGTGGTCGGTTGTCAGTGGCCAGCGAGGAGTTGTTGGATCGTGTTTCGGTCGTTGACGTTTGACCACTCGCACCTTTCTTGACGTCTGCTTCGCCCGCGAGGCTGACTCGCTTCGTCCGGGGCGGCAGACAGAACGTGTCATTGCAGAGTTGGAAACGGACGTCGAGGGCGATGTCGTCAACTCGCGTGTCGGCCAACGCTTCCAAGTCGACCAGAAATTGTGCTCGGTTTTCGTAGTATCGGGTCTCGAGGGGCTTACCATTAACAATGAAAAGAGGATCCGGTTTGCCTAAGGTCTTTGATGGCAGAATGCTGCGAAACCGAAATGGTTTGCCTTCAGATACCTTTATCGAGGTAGGTATGGGTCCGCCCTCAGGCTCGTCCAGTGCGTAAAGATGCCAGCCCGGCTCGATCCCAACATTTAGTCCAACAAGGGTGCGTTCCCCAGTCTTCAGGTCCTTGATTTTCGGATCGACCTCCAGACTCCATTTCGTGGGATTCTGCGCGAAGGTCGCCACGGACAAAAGCAGGAATATGAAGATGAATCTTAAATAATGGGTTCGCATCGCCGTGAACAACTTATCATACGGGTTAGTTCTGCTTACAGTTTCGTCGATGAAGGTGGTGGTCCGTTTACACTTCCCATCCCTTTGCGTCTTAGCAGCTCTGCGTTAACATCGGCCCTGCCCTCCCGATCCATGGTTTTCACGCAAAGACGCTAAGACGCAAAAATGATCTGATCTTACTGAAGTCGGCTTGAGTTGGAAACGGACCTTACTCGATCAGGTGCTCACTTTGAAGCGGGTCCGGGCGGCGAAATCCCTTTTTGCACAAATATTGATCGCTCTCGTATAATTTACCCTTTACAATAGACACGTATTTTTAGCCCGTAGCGGTACGGAGGATTGATTTTGGCAAAAACTGCAACAAGCCCAAAGACGGAAACAAAAACGAAGCCGGCGCCCGGCGATGGTTTAAAGACCACTACAAAGAACGGCAACGTTGATTTTGCTGTCGTCGAGCTAGCTAAGGCTGAATATGCGAAGCGTCGCAGATCTCAGCTCGATGCGGTCAAGAAGACCGACAAGAAGCTTCTCCGCGCGATGCTTTATCAAATGGTGCTCGGCCGTCGTTTCGAAGAGAAATGCGCTGAGGTCTATCGGATGGGTAAGATCGGCGGGTTCTGCCATCTGTACATCGGACAGGAAGCGATCGCCGTCGGTGCGATGCTTGCGCTCGAATCGAAGGACACGGTGATCACGGCCTATCGCGATCACGTCCAGGCGATGGTCAAAGGGATATCGCCCGAATCCGTGATGGCCGAGCTCTACGGCAAAGAAGGCGGATGCGTAAAAGGAAAAGGCGGGTCCATGCACATGTTCTCTAAGGAGCTTGGCTTCTACGGCGGACATGGAATTGTCGGCGGCCAGATCGGTGTCGGAACTGGAATGGCGTATGCCGCGAAGTATAAGAACACCGGTCAGGTAACTTTGTGTTTCTTCGGCGAGGCCGCGGTCAACCAGGGGATCTTTCACGAATCACTCAATATGGCCCAACTCTGGAAGCTTCCGATCGTTTACATCTGCGAGAACAACCAGTACGGAATGGGAACCTCGCAGGAGCGGGCGATGAGTACAAGAAACATCGCGAAAAAAGCCGAAGCTTTCGAGATGGCGAACGAGTTCGTCGACGGGATGGATGTCATGGCCGTTCGCGATGCTTCAATGCGAGCGATCGAAAGAGCCCGGACGAAAAATGAACCGACGCTGCTGGAAATCAGAGCGTATCGCTTTATGGGCCACTCAATGTCGGATCCAGGAAACTATCGGACCCGTGAAGAGATCGTGAAATATCAGGAACGCGACCCGATCGTTCTCTTCAAAGACACGTTGAAAGAATCCGGAGTGCTTGCCGAAAAGGATTTCGAAACGATCGAGCAGGAAGTGTTGGCGGTCGTTGACTCGGCAATCAAATTCGCGGATGAAAGTCCATTGCCGAACGAGCGCGAGTTGTTGACCGACGTCTACGCCTAATACTCGTTAAGCCGGCGGTCTTCGACCGCTCATATTGTTAATTCTCGATAGGATTCAAAGCCGGTCAAAGACCGGCGGCTTAACGAATCGATAAAATTCTATGCCAGTTCTAACAATCCGCGACGCGCTCAACCAGGCGTTGCGTGAAGAAATCTTGAGGGACGAGAACGTCTTCATAATGGGTGAGGAAGTCGCCGAGTATGACGGCGCTTACAAAGTTACACGCGGTCTCTGGAAGGAATTCGGAGACAAGCGTGTAGTCGATACTCCGATCACAGAGCTCGGATTCGCCGCAGTCGGTGTCGGAGCCGCGATGGCCGGCTTGCGTCCGGTGATCGAGTTTATGACGTGGAACTTTTCGATTCTCGCGTCGGACCAGATCATCAACCACGCTGCAAAAATGTTCTACATGTCGGGCGGGCAGTTCAAAGTCCCGATCGTCTTCCGCGGTCCGAACGGATCTGCATATCAGGTTTCCTCCCAGCACTCGCACTCCCTCGAAGCGATGTATGCCAACTTTCCCGGTTTGAAAGTTGTGCAACCCTCGACGGCCGCCGACGCAAAAGGTTTACTCAAAGCTTCCATCCGCGATGACAATCCGGTGATCTTCATGGAACAGGAACGGATGTACGGGCTGAAAGGTGAAGTTCCGGAAGACGACGACTTTATAATTCCGTTAGGCGTCGCCGATGTGAAACGCGAAGGGACTGATTGCACGATCGTCGCTCGTTCGATGACGGTGCCGCTGGCGCTGCAGGCCGCTGAAAGAATGCAGCAGGAATTTGATGTGTCGGTCGAGGTTGTCGATCCGCGAACTATCAAGCCGCTTGATGTCGACACGATCGTGAACTCAGTAAAGAAAACGAACCGGCTCGTCATTGCAGAAGAGTCGCATTACTTTGCCTCTGTCGGCGCCGAGATCTCGCACACGGTGATGGAGCACGCGTTCGATTATCTTGACGCACCGGTAAAAAGAATTTCTTGTGCAGAGGCTCCGATGCCGTACGCAAAAAACCTAGAAGCGTTAGCTCTTCCCGACGTCGACAAGATCATCGCGGCGGTGAAGGAAGTTTGTTATTTGTAGACGAACGGTTTTTGAGAGATTGATTGGTGGACAAGAAAGAAGCAATCCGAGAATACAAACTTTCCCATCGGCCGATGGGTGTGTTTCAAATTCTCAACAAGGTGAACGATAAGATCCTGATCGATGCAAGTATCAACGTTCCGGGAAAGATCAACCGACACAGGTTCGCTCTGAATCACGGAAGTCACGCGAGTAAGTCGCTGCAGGCGGAATGGACCGAGCTGGGAGGGGACGCTTTCGAGTTTGAGACGATCGAACCCGTCGAGCCTCGCGATGATCCGGGTTACGATTACAAAGCCGATCTCGAGTTTCTTGAAGACCTATGGCTTGAGAAGCTCGAGCCGTATGGCGACAAAGGCTACAACGAACGAAAGAAAACTCGGGAAGAGAGATTGCGGATGATTGCCGCAAATAGGCGCAGTTAGGTTAGAAAAAGAACCACCCCGTCAGCCGAAGCGGCTGCCACCCCTCGTTTGTAAAGAGGGAGTTAAAAAAAACATATGGCTGAAAAATTCTTGATGCCGAAACTGTCACCGACGATGGAAGAGGGACAGATCTCACGATGGGTGAAGAACGAAGGTGACTCGTATGAGGCGAACGAGACTCTTGCCGAGGTCGACACCGATAAGGCGACGATGGAAATGACCGCGCTCCAGGGCGGTACGCTTCTTAAGATCCTGAAGCAGGCCGGCGACACCGCGGCTCTCGGCGAAGCGATCGCCATCACTGGTAAGGAAGGTGAGGACATTTCCGCGTTGTTGAGCGAGGTTTCGGCGAACGGCGGATCCTCGAAGAAAGATGTGGAGAAAGGGAGCGAGGGAGAAGGGGAGAAACCAGCGAGTCCAGATAGAACCGCGCCCAGTGAAGCTCCAAAGGCCGAAACACGAGCCGCAGCCAGCGTGCCTTCCTCAAAACCGCAATCCGAAATCCGCACTCCCGAATCGAACGGCCGCTTGATCGTTTCACCAATTGCAGCGCGTATGGCCGCAGACAATGGAATCGACCTGCGAAATGTAAATGGCTCTGGCCCGAACGGCCGCATAATAAAGCGCGATATTGAAGCGGCGATGGAGTCGGGAGTTTCAAGTCCAAAGGCTCAGCAACGAAAACAATTTGTTCCCTCCACCATCGTGGGTGCTTCGTCGTTTAGCGATGAACCGGCTTCGAAGATCCGACAGGTTATCGCAAGCCGTCTCGCGGAATCGATCGGTCCGATCCCGACTTTCTATCTGACCGTCGAGATCGAGATGGACAATACCCTCGCCGTTCGTAAGCAGATCAATGCGAATCTCAGTGACGACGAAAAGATCAGTGTCAACGACATCATCGTAAAGGCGGCAGCGATGTCTCTGTTAAAACATCCCTGGGTGAACGCTTCGTATCAGGACAAGAATGTTCGATTCTACGAACAAGCCGATATAGGCGTTGCCGTCGCTATCGACGAAGGCTTGATCACACCAGTCGTCCGCGGCGCGAATCTCAAAGGCCTCGTGGAAATTTCTGGCGAGATAAAAGATCTTGCCGCGAAAGCAAAAGCGAAGAAGCTGCAGCCGGAAGAGTACACAGGCGCGACGTTCTCCATCAGCAATCTTGGGATGATGGGAATCAAAGAATTCACCGCGATCATCAATCCCCCGGAGGCGGCTATCATCGCAGTTGGCGGAGCAAACCCCACGCCGGTTGTGCGGGATGGCGAGATCGTCGTTCGCAATCTAATGAACGTGACGATGTCTTGCGACCACCGTGTTGTAGACGGTGCGACCGGAGCAAAGTTCCTGCAGACTTTCAAGCAGATGTTGGAAACCCCGGCGATGATGCTTATGTAAGTCCTTTTAACGCAGAGACCGCGGAGATCGCAGTGGAGATTTAGTTTTCTTCTCCGCGTCTCCGCGGTCTCTGCGTAAAAGAAGGAATGCGACTACTTCTCTTCTGGCAATTCCTTCGTATTCCCGCGCTCCAGCTTTGCGAAACGAGACGTGGCCAACCAGGTTGGCATGCCGTCAGCCTCGGATATTCGCCATCCGAGAACTGCCATTACTTCGGCGACTCGCTCCGGACCTTCCCATGCCCACGTCGACTGGATCACATCACCGGGCTGATGGTAGTCGGTCTTTTCCCAATCCTTGATACGCTTCATCCACACTTCCTTCTCTCCGGCGGGAGCTCCCAATAACATAAGAGAGGGCACACCGCGCTCGACGAACGAATAGTGATCCGATCGGTAGAAAACCTTTTCGTCCGGCATCGGATCCGGAATCACATTAACTTCGAAAGCCGGAGCGACGGCGGCAAGCATGTCTCCAAGCGAAGAATGTTCAGCCCCGTACCCGACCATCGTTTTGACCGGTCCATAAACTTCTGAACCGATGCCATCCAGATTAAGATCGGCTGCGACTTTCTTGATGTCCCAAGTCGGATTCTTAGCCCAATATTTCGAACCGTAGAGGCCATATTCTTCGCCGGTCACAGCAAGGAAAACCAGCGAGCGTTTTGGTTTCTGCGATGCTTTCGAATATGCTTCAGCGACCGCGAGCATCTCGGCCGTGCCGAGCGCATTGTCCGCCGCTCCAAAGTAGATCCTTCCGTTCTCTTTTCCGTACGCATCGTAATGAGCCGAGAACAAAACGGCCTCCGACTTGAGCTTTGGATCGGAGCCCTCGAGATAGCCCGCGACGTTATTGGACGCGACTTTCTTTGACTCGTACTTTGCGACGATCTTTGCTTTTTGTTTCAGGTCAATGGGTTTGAATTCCATCGTCGCTGCGACTTCCAGCGCCTCTTTGCGAGTGACACCGGCTTTCGAGAAAAGCTTTTCGGCTCCTTTCGCTCCTACATAAACCATCGGCGGATATTCCGCCGGATAGCCTGTTTCGTCAGGGCGCGTGATTTGACGTCGGCTGACGTAACTGATCGATTCTTCCGGCGGCCGTTCTTGATCGCCAAGGCCGATAAAAACGATCGCGGCCGGATCCGCGCTCAAAACTGTCCGAAATATCGCTCGCCCCGCCTTCTGCTCTTCCCAGTTTTTCTTTGGAAAGCCCGGCGGCGGCCCCTCAATCATGACAACGACTTTCCCGGCGAGACTGGCTCCCTCGAGCATATCGACCTTGGCCTGCTTCGCTTGTATCCCGTAAGAAACGAAGACCATCTGCCCGGACACGTTCTTATTCCCGTTATTTTGAGGAAGGAGCGCGAATTCACTTCCGTATGCGAGGCTGTCGTCTCCCAAAGTAAATGCCGTTTCCGATGTCGCCACGGTTTCCTTAAAGTCGACTTTCTGAAGATAGGATCCTTTATCGCCGAGCGGCTTCATGCCGAGCGCTTTGAAGCGATCTGCTATCCACGCGGCTGCTTTATCACCGCCGGGCTGCCCTGTACCGCGCCCCTCCATTTCAGGAGTAGTGAGCGCCTCGGTCATTTCCTTGATATACGCAACGGTGATCTTGTCAGCGAGCTCCGCCTCGAGGCTCGAGAGCTTTGCTGCCGACGCTGCAGCTTGTCCAAGCGCCTGAAATACGATTGTGGGCAGTAAAAATAACGCGGCGAGCAAACGTCGGCGCGGTTTTGTACGAAAAGAAAGAGTAATCAATATCTCCTGATTGTTATTTGAGTCGCGGAACCGAATCTCGCGGATGTCCTGACTAAGTTTGCTATTATCGCTTTTTCCTTTTTATTTTGAAATCGACGAACATCAAAAAAGAACCTTCTTCCGCGTTTGAACCGATGGCGGCGCTCATCGCCGTTCAGGCTTTTTTCGGTTCGCTTCCGGTCATCGGCAAGATCGTGCTCGCCGTCCTGCCGGCCGTTTCGCTTGTGGGCTTCAGGGTCGGCATCACCGCCCTCGTTCTGTTCGGGATCCAGCTTTTTCGCGGCAGGGTTTGGCTGCTGCATCGAAGGGATTATTTGAAGCTCGGAGTACTCAGCCTATTCGGCGTTGTATTCAACCAGCTCTTGTTTGTGGGAGGGCTTTCGCTGACGAAGGCGGCAAACGCGTCACTTCTAGCGGTCACGATACCCATCTTTGCTCTCGTTGTCAGCTCGATTGCCGGAAATGAAAAGTTGAGAGCAGCGACGGTGTCGGGCATCGTCCTCGCCGCGGTCGGTGTGATTCTCCTGCTGAATCCGAACGCTGCGTCGTTCTCCTCCGAAACGACGACCGGTGATGCGATGATAATCGTCAATTCCCTTTCCTACGGGATCTATGTCGCGACCTCCAAAGAGGTCATCACTCGTAACGGAGCGTTTCGATCTATGATGTGGGTGTTCATATTTGCGAGCATCGTCTGCGTTCCGCTCGGCCTGATCTCGTTGTCATCCGTCGATACGGCGAGTATCGCCGGCAGCATCTGGCTTCTCGTCCTGTACATCGCAATCGGCGCTACAGCAGCACCGTATCTGCTGAATGCATGGGCCCTTGCCCGCGTCAGTCCTTCGACGGTAGCTGTCTTTGTTTACCTCCAGCCATTGATCGGCTTTGCCCTCGCCGTAATATTCTTAAATGAAATTATCGATTTTCGTTTTATAATCGCGGCACTGCTTGTTTTTGCAGGTGTATTTTTAACAACTCGAAAGGCTCGCGTCGGACAGATCCATGTGACCGCGTAATAGAAAGTGTTCTACTTCGTGAAACCGAACACCAGTTGAACCCGTAGTCAGTCTATGCCGACGAATATCACTCAAAGCGCTGGCGGAGCGGATGGCCGTGTAACGTTGCGCGTTGAGGGAGACATGCTTCTGGATGACGCTCTTTTATTGGAAAAGATCGTATTGGAAATGCGGAACGAGCAGGAAGTCGAAGTAACGATCGATCTCGCCGATCTTGATTTCCTCGACAGCGAATCGGCGCCGGTCCTGAAGAGATTGGCGAAGGATCACGGTTTCAAGATCGAAGGCATTGAAATTTTCCTCCAGTCCGCGATCGACTCGGCCGAGCGCTCGTCCCGAACCTGACGAGAAAGTCCCCCGTACATACGGTCGCGTTTATGTCTAATACAAGATAGATTGTTACGCATGAAGACTCGCGAGATAGCTGAATTTGTCGACGGTGAACTTCGCGGCGACGGTGAGATCGAGATCACTTCGGCCGCCGGACTTAACAGCGCAGGAACGGAACAGATCACCTTCATCGAAAAAGATACCGGTGATTTGAGGACCGCGGCCGCGTGCTTGATCGTCCCTCCTCATTTCGACGCGGCGAGTATGCCTCAGTCCACTTTGATATCGGTACGAAATCCGCGCCTCGCATTCGCACTCATTGCCAGCCGCCTGCACCCGGCGAAGAATCGTCATCCCGAGGTGCACGCGACGGCCGTTATTTCGGAATCGGCCAGCATCGGAGTAAATATTTTTCTCGGTGCATTCGTTTCCGTTGGGGATAATTCGACCGTCGGGGACGGTAGCCATGTAAGGGCGGGTTCCAAGATCGGTGACCGTGTAACTATCGGTCAAAACTGCATGATTCACCCAAATGTATTTATCGAAGACGGGTGTTGGATCGGCAACAATGTCGTCCTTCATTCGGGTGCTGTCATCGGCGCGGAAGGTTTCGGATACGTTAAAGATGAAAGCGGGGAATATCATAAGTTCCCGCAGATCGGTACGGTTGTCATCGAAGACAATGTCGAGATTGGAGCGAACTCGTGCGTCGATCGAGGAGCTCTGGGCGAAACTCGTATCGCTTCGGGAACCAAGCTGGATAACTTGGTCCACGTCGGGCACAACGTGAAGATCGGGAGCCGGTGTGTCATCGCTGCGCAGACGGGAATTTCGGGAAGCACGATTATCGAAGACGATTGCGTCATCGGCGGACAGGTTGGATTTGGCGATCATGCTCGCGTGAAGAGCGGCGCGATCATCGGTTCGCAGGCTGGAGTGCTGCCCGGAAAGATCGTTCGACCCGGAGTATGGTGGGGCACTCCGGTTCAGCCGCTCGACGAATACAAGCGTCAGAACGCGCACGCGAAGAGCATCGGCCGATTAAAGGAAGAGGTGAAGGCGTTAAAGATCAAGCTCCAAGAAAGTTCGGGGAAGACGGAATCGTAGAAAGCGGAGGTGCTCGTAGAAAAGGGAGCGTCGAAACTCTAGTCGTATTTCGAACTGCGCCGACGCCGTAAGCTCGACCTCCTTGAAAACTAGACGGTCTTCACTGATCCTTTCTTTCTGTCATCCTTAAGAACTCTTAAGATCGCCTCCGCCGCTCGCGTCGATGCACCGCCGCGACCCAGTTTTTCTGCAGCGGCCGCGAGCCTCTCGCGAACTTCCTTATTAGTATCGGTCTTAATCAGCCGGAAGAGCTCGTCGGCTAAACTTTTCGCAGTAAAGTCATGCTGGATCAATTCTGCAGCCACACGTTCGCCGGCAATAAGATTGATCAATCCGAAATGTTCGACGTCAATCAGCGGTCGAAGCAATTTGTAATTTAAGGCGGACGTTTTGTAGACGATCGCCATCGGCGTTCCGATGATGCCCGTTTCGAGCGTCGCCGTACCACTCGCCACCGCCGCCGCATCGGAGGCATTCAGTGCATTGAACGTTTGGTTCTGGAGGATGATCAATGCTTCGCCAAGACTCAGACCTCTTTCTCCCGATGTGGTAATAATTGCATCAACGTCTTTGCGATTTTCCTCCGAGCCAGTGGCGATAATGAATTGTATCGAGGGATCCGTCTTCAACATCCTCACAGCAGTCTCCAACATTACCGGCAAAATCCGCGTTATTTCTTTGTGACGGCTCCCCGGCAGAAGGGCGACGATCTTTTTATCGGAATTCAGTTCGTGAGTTCGGCAAAACGCGGCCCGATCCACTGATGCGTGGACTTCACGGGACAGCGGACTTCCAACATATTCAACATGGTCGACGCCGTGTTTCTCATACCAACTTTTTTCAAACGGCAAGATGGAGATCAACAGATCGACGTATTTTCGAACAGTCGTGATGCGATATTGCCGCCAAGCCCACAGCTGCGGCGAAATATAATAGACGATCTTGAGGCCACGTTTGCTGAGGACTTTCGCCAACTTTAGATTAAAATCCGGAAAGTCGACCAGCACTACGACGTCCGGCCGGCGATCTCTTGCGGCCCGTTTTAGCCGATTAAAGATCCTTAAAAATTTTGGCAAGGCGCGAGCGATCTCGGGCAATCCCACGATCGATAGGTCGTCCGCCATCACTAAAGGTTCCACCCCGGCGTCACGCATCCGCGGCCCCGCCGATCCGAAGAAATCGAAGACGGCATCCGGTGTTTCTCGTAGGGCTTTCACCAACTTCGCGGCATGAAGATCACCCGACGGCTCGCCCGCGACGATCATGATGCTATAAATATTCTTCGCTATTGAATTTTCTATCAACCGTTACGCTCGCCGTATCAAAGTATCGAATAGCAGTGCAAAACTACAACCCTTTCTGAATTTACCTGCATCAAAGATGTTGTCTTTCCTGATTAAACCAGGCTTTCCCCTCGCACTTGCTTGCAGAACGCATGGTTTGTATTTAAAATACCGGTTTTGGCATTGGTTCGGATTTACTGATTCTATTGATGTAAAGCCGTTTTTCTTAAAGATTTTTCGGAGGAGTTTGTGAAACTTCGGTTAGCCTTACTTGTAGCAATTATAGCTCTCTTTGCGATCGGCCTCACCGTTTGGGGTCAGGTCGATTCCGTTATCGGCCAGTTTACCAATTCTCCAGCAGAATCTTTTGCCGGAAGTATCAGCGGTGACGGCCGGTTTGTCGTTTTCGAATCGAGGGGCAACTTAGCTACCGAGAATCCCGAGAACGCTGACAATAATATTGAAATTTTCCTATGGGATTATGCGCAGCGCCGGATCTTTCAGATCACGAGGACGAAAAGCGTAACGAATAATCATTTCGGTCTGCCGTTCCCGACCAACATCCGGGTTGATATTCAGAACAAGCGCCCGCAGATCAGCAATGACGGCAAGTGGATCGCTTTCGCCTCGAACGCTTATTCGAATCCGGGTGACGATTGCGGTTCGAACGCGACGGATCCGAGCAACTTCGACGGCAACGCGTGTACGATGCCCGTCCCGACGCCGACGCCGACCCCGCAAACAAGTCCGTCGCCGACTCCGACACCGAGCGTGTCGCCGACGCCGACGCCGAGTAACAATCCGCTTATCACCGACGCTAACGTCGAGATATGGCTCTATCGAATTCCCGATTACGCTCCCGCAGATCTTACCTCGGGTGAGGAACTCCCCGTGACCAATCTTTCCGCCGGTGCATTCACACGGGTCACGGATACTCCCGCAAGCCGGCCGCCGCTTCCCGCGACACAGAGCACTGCGGCCCAGGTTGCCGACGACAATCACGACGTCAGTATCAGCGATCACGGCGAAGCGATCTCGTTTACTTCGACTCGCGATATTATCCTTGGCTCGAACTCATTCCCGAGCAACGATAACGACGAAATATTTGTTTATCGGCAAGCCGCCGCTGAACGTGGATCGGAAGGTGCGCAAGCCGGCGCGATCAGCCAGGTAACTTTGACGCCAAGGGGCCCGATATCGGCTCCGATCTATAGCAAGAACTCCACGATCTCAGGAGACGGTACTCGCGTTGTTTTCGCCAGTACGGGCGACGACCCGGTTCCTGCTGTGCAGCCCAGTCCGCTGCCTACAGCAAGTCCTTTGCCGAGCCCGCTGCCCAGCCCTCCGGCGGCGATCGATTGCGGCTCTAATCCGTCTACAAGCCGCAATGAAGAGATCTTTTATGTGACTCTGGCGACTAGTGGAGCGCCGACCCACTGCCGGCAGGTCACGACTACGACTCCGACGAATCCGGGAGATCCGATAAACAGTCTTGATATCGGACGTCGAATGAGCAGAGACGGCAGATACGTCGCCTTTGACTCGTTCGCCGATCTTGCTGGCGAGAACTCACCTGCGGGAACGAATTACGCTTCTTTTGCTTCCTATTTATTCGACGCGACGGCACCGCCGGCGTCTGCGTTCAGACGTTTCTTACCCAGGAGCGATGCTGATCCTGCCGCCGCGGGTGGAGACGTCCCGAGGTTTCCAGGGTTCACGGATTACAACCTCACAGGAACTCCCTCGACGATTCTTCTCGAGACGCGGCTCAACATCAAACCCGACGGCACGATGGCGACAACTGCCTCGGAAGGTTTGAACCCGAATCCGGTGCGCCCTTCGCAGATCTACAAAACTTCGCAGCCGCTTTTACCCGTTCCGAGCCCTAACCCGACGCCCGCATCGTCCCCGGCTGCTTTCACGCGAATGTCGAAGTTTCCGATCTCGCAGTCGATCCTGGCTTTTACTCAGCCCCTGCCGAGTAACTCGTCGAGCCGCTTCGTATTTAATCTGTCTCTTACCGAACTCGGCACCGGCAATCCGGATGGCCAGAGCGAGGCTTATTATTTCTATCTTCCGGCGGAGATAAACTCGGGAGTGGCGACTTTTAGCTTTGCAACCGGTGCGAGTCGTATGCCCGTATCCGCTTCGCCCGTTCCGACCGCGTCACCCACCGCGACGCCAAGTCCGACGGCGACACCAACCCCGACTCCAACACCGACGCCGAGTCCGACGCCTACCGGTTCGCCGACAGCGACGCCGACACCCGTTCCGACCCCGACGCCGGTTACTCCTCCTGCGGTGTTGGGTTTGTCCCCAGGCAGTTTGGCTATCCTGGATTACAATGCGAATTTTGATCATCCGGTTGTAGCCAGAACAGCCGTCGGATCGCTGCAGCGCTCTTTCACGCTGCCGATCTCGTTGAGCGGCGTAACAATGTCAATCAGTGGCATCGCCTGCGGGTTAAAGTCCGTGAGTCGGCGTCAGATCGTTTTCGTGCTCCCGCCACTGCTCGGCAGCACGGTCACTGGAACTCAATATCCGTTTGTCATAAACAACAACGGAACTGTCTTCAGAGGAAATTTAACGATCGTACCCACACGGCCTGATATTTTTACTGACTTGCCTGTACCCGGTCCGTATGGCAGGGCACAAGTTTCTAACGTGACAAATCGTGTGCCCACTACCGAACCTTTTACGGTTACCACGGTGAAGGTACGCGGCGGGGTACGCGTTCCGACGGTGCTCAGGCTTCGCCTTACGGGCGTTGCTAATATAGACCTGGGTGCGGCTCGGCAGATCGTTACTATCCGCATCGGAAACCAGACGATCACGGGAAACCCGATTCTGACCGGCAGCGTGCTTGTCGAGCCAGGGGTTTACACGTTCGACTTCCTTTTACCTGCGGCATTAAATATGGCTGGCGATCAGCCGATTGTCGTTACCGTCAATGCCAGTGGGACGTTCTTCAGCTCGCGTCTTGACGACACGGCACCGCGTCTTACGATACTTTGATATTCCGGATGAAATTCGGATTTGAGGCGGGCATTCGTGTCCGCCTTTTCATTTGTAGTAAGGCTGTAAAGGGAAATCGAAATTACTATTGCATTGGCTATTTTGTTATACTTTGCACAGCCTCAGAATTAGCATAGTGACAGCATATCGAGTAGGGATTACCGACCCGCCTTTAGATTTTTAGTATTTTTTTAGTTTTTAATTCAAAATATTGTCCAGGAGTTTTCAACAAAAGTTATGGCAGGAAAAGATGTAGTAACGATGAAGGTTTCGCCGAAGGTATGGCGTAACGGGGAGATCATAGATTGGGATGACGCGCGGGTGCATATTATGTCACACGTCATCCATTACGGCTCCAGTGTTTTCGAAGGCATCAGGTGCTATAACACTTCGCAAGGCTCGGCCGTGTTTCGACTCCCGGAACATATTCAGCGTCTCATGAATTCGGCAAAGATCTACCGGATGGATCCGGCCTTCACGCGCGAGCAGATCATCGACGCCACAGTCGAGCTTATCCGCCAGAGCGGTCTCGACGAATGCTACATCCGGCCCGTCATCATCCGCGGTCTCGACGAAAATAAGCCTTCGTTCGGCGTGAACCCGTTCGGTGCCCCGATAGATGCATATATCGCAACCTGGCAGTGGGGCAAGTACCTCGGCGAAGAGGCGCTCGAGAACGGTATCGATGTCTGCGTTTCAAGCTGGACACGAATTACCTCGAACTCGATGCCCGCCATGGCGAAAGCCGGAGCGAATTATATGAATTCGCAGTTGATCAAAATGGAAGCGATTCTCGGCGGCTTCTCGGAAGGTATTGCACTCGATGATCGAGGATATGTTTCCGAGGGCTCGGGCGAGAATATCTTTCTCGTCAACAACGGCAAGTTGATCACCCCTCCGCTTGGTGCCTCCATCCTGCCGGGGATCACGCGCGATTCGGTTTTACAGATCGCCCGCGAGATGGGCATCGAAGTCATTGAG
>JBDTMK010000018.1:0-18889 GCA_039934315.1 Pyrinomonadaceae bacterium
GACACGGACGATCTGGCCGCTCTGGTTGAAGCCGGCCTTAACCTCGCCGGCGAAAACGGGGACGCCGTTGATCTCTTGTTCGAGGTGTGTGAACGAAAGATTTCCGTCCGGGTTTGTATAATCGGCGGTGACCTTCAGTGCATCGGTCTGCGCGTGATCGACCCCTACCAGGCCGGCGTTCTCCTTTAAGAAATTTCTTAAGGTGTGCGGCCGCGCTTCGCCACTTGGCTGGGTCAGAAGTTCCGAGTCGTCCTTCCACACGTTCGGCGAGATGACTTCAGTGGACCCGAGTCGATCGTTGTGTTCGAGGACCACGTCGGGAAGTCGCGAGCGCAGAGATTCCTCGCCCCGGGTGAGGTCATTTCGAAGTGCTGCCACGAACGACGAGTCTTTTCCAACCGAGGAACGGAAGCTTGCCAGCCTGTCCACGGCCGAAGGATCATTTTGTGTGCGGATGTCGAAGTTGGGAAAGCCGCGTTCCGCGGTGGGTGACGAGGCGGTTTGATTCTCCGCGTTCGAGTTAAAGATTCCAGGCAAAAGCGCGATCGAAAAAAGTAAGATCGTGACGATCGCCAGGACTGAGAGGGCACGGGACGCCGACGTTGAGAAACTGTTCATTACGAAAATCCTCCTGGTGTGCGAACTGAAAGTGACAAGTCATGCCTGGGTGGCTCGACAGAAAAACGTCCAAAATCTGGACCGGGCGTATAGGTGAATTCGATGTTTTGGAAAAACTGGTGGAGCTAGTCTAGCACAATCCCGCGATCGTCGAGCCATTATTTTCGGCCTGGGTCGCCCAGCGGACAATAGGCGTAAGTCCTGCTATTGCTTCAGTAGATCGTCGACACGCACCATCTCGTAGTTCTTTGATCTGAGCCAGCCGATCAGCGAATCTAGCTTGTCGAAAAACTTATCAGATCGCTGCGGGCCGGCACCAATGTGAGACAGCAAAATGAAACCGTTCAACCCATTAGGTTCGCTGGCTTCGTAGTTTTTTATTCTCTCTACGATCGCGTCACTAGCCAGGTAGTTCGCATCGCCCGGTGTGGTGTAGTCGGCGTTTGAACTTGTGCCGGATGTAAAATTTATAAGCTGCAGTCCGGCCTGAGACGTCCACTTCGAAACCGTCTCGTTGTACCACTCGAACGGCGGCAGGAAATAGAGTGCGTCAGTTTTTGCAATACCGAGCTTTTGCATTTCGGCGTAGTTGCGGTCCAAATCATTTCTAAATGCGGCATCGCTGACCAGCGTCTTTTCGCGATCTTTCCAATCCGCGTACAAAAGATGTTCATCAGAGTGAGCACCGAGATAGTGGCCGTCCTTCTTGAGCCGCTCGATCGTTTTCGCGAACTGCGGATTCCGGTAAAACCGCCCCGTGAAAAAAAACGAGGCTTTCACGCCGCGTTTCGCGAGAGCAGCAGCAATCGTCTCAGCACCTTCGGCAAATTCATCGCCGGTGAAAACCAGTGCAAGTTTTTTACGGGTTTGATCTCCGCGGACTATCCCGCCGCGATCATAAGAGAATCGCGAAGGTGCAGTTGCGACCGCGGGATCTGGGCGTCGGCTCCACATCGCCATAAGTAGAATCGCATCCGCCGTTCCATCCATGGTCGGTTCATTGGTCGCGTAGTCGCCGACATCATCGTGATACAGCACGCGATCAGTTTGAAATTCCGCGAACTCGTCGGGTTGACCAAGCCGCAGGCCGAGCAGGCCTTTGTACGTGGACATCGCGATCGGCCCATCGACCAGCCCGCCCCGAACTTGTTTTTTTAAAAGCTGCACGGTCGGCAGATGCGTATCTTCGGGGGACTCTCCGGTGGCGGGAATTCCCTGGAACATTGATGTGCCCCAGGGGTTCCGCCCAAATAGCCAATCGCGATGTTCGAGCATTGCGGAATGAAACCGCATGTCACCAGTCATCTTTTCGTACAGGTGCACCTGTGTGATAAAAGCGACAACGAGGTTGTTCGAGCACCATAGAAAGGGAATACCGATCCCGAACGGATTAGTCTTTGCGCGGGCCGCTATCTTTTCGATCCCGCTGCGATAATAGCCGGCAAGCTCTTCCCGGGTCTTCTTATCAACGTACGGGTAGAGAGCGAAATGCCCCACGTTCGTGAACGGGTACCTCTCGTAATGTCGTGACATCAGCTCACCCATGTCGTCGTTTTCAAATTCCATCCATGACGTGGTCCCCGCAAGTTTTGCGTATCGCTTCGCATCTTCGAGAAACGATCTTTCCTTCGTAGCTTTGTAAAGCTCAGCCGCGGCATACTCCATATCATCAGCCCAGGTGTCTTCGTTATACCGATATGGAGCTCCGAATGAATTGCCCTGCTGAAAGCCCTCCTGCGCCTTGCCCATCGCATACAAAGTTTTCGCGGCGTCCAGACACTTCTCAGCGAAAGCCGCATCGTTCAAATCATTTTTCCAAACACGATACGCCGCTGCCATCGCAGCCGCCGAACGGCCGGCAATATTTGCGACACCCGTCGAACGGATCTTCCATTGACCGAGGCCCTGCGGCTTTCCGTCTGCAAAATACACCGGACGATAACTGTTCGGACCCCAACCGTAATCGGCGTTGTCGTTATCCGGCATTTTGAATCCGCGATGGTCGCGATCGTCGGCGACCTGATGGAAGAGCTGATCGGCTGCGGGGTGAAGCTTATGTATCCAATCGAGCCCCCACTTTGCTTCATCAAGAATATCGGGAATCGAATTCGGACGATTCTCGCGCCCCATCGCATCCGTTGTGTCGATGAATTTCGAACGCTCGAGTTCGTAAGCGAGTATCATTCGGGCGGTCGCGTTGCTGGCGGTGATCAGGTATTTCAGTTGGTCGCCGGCATCGTGCCAGCCGCCGCTTACGTCCACGAAAGTCCCATCGGGAAACGGCGCGTAAAATGCGCGGCCGTCACGTCGATGGCAAGCCATGTCGAGAAACGGGTTGTATCCGCATCGCTGCTGCCGCATAAAGAAGAGAAGGGCGTTCTGATAATTCGGATACTCGCCGATAGAGAACTCGGGCGACGAGACAGCTGAATTCACAACTTGAAGCGAATACTGACCCGGATTTTGAACCTTCGAAAAATCGAGCTCGTAAAAGTAATTGAAGTTGCCGCCCCAGTCTCCGCGGGGAAGCGGATTGAGCTTTCCCGTAAAACGGACTACGCTTCCCGACCGCAAGGCAAAGTTTCGATCCGCCAAGGGCTCATTCGAGAAGGCGATCGCTGTTTTCTTATCGGCCGCAAGATATCCTGCCTGATTTATTCGGATGAATGCCTTTTGCGCCGAGGCGCACGCGGCGAGCGCGATTACCGCGAGGAGAATCGATAGTGTTCGGGTCATGTTTTATATGCGCCCGCCTTCGATCGCTCGCGACGCGATGAGGCCCAAGGCGCAGACGAATCGATCGAAGTGCGCGAATCGTTCGTCCTTTGTAAATCCCCTTACGTATCGCGCGTAGATCTGCTGTGCGATCACCGCGATCTTGAAAGTTCCGAAGACGTAATAAAAAAGAATGTTCGAAGTGTCGCGGCCTGACGCTGCCGAATATATCTCGGCAAGATCCGCGCGCGAAATATTTTCCATCAACACACGCGGATTGAACGGCATGTTCAGCAGTTCTTCCCCTGCATCGGGCGACATCCAATAGCCGAGAGTTGTACCCAGATCCATCAGCGGATCACCGATCGTAACCATTTCCCAATCGAGGACAGCTGTGATGTGCGCGAGATCTAACGGCTCGAGCATCACATTATCGAACTTGTAGTCGTTATGAACGAGCGAGGCCTCAGACTTATTTGGAATATTTTTGTTTAGCCATTCGATCACGATTTCGAGATCTGCGAGCTCATGTGTTTTCGCGTCGAAGTACCGCTTGGTCCAACCTTCGACCTGCCGATGGGGATAACCTTCGGGGTGTCCAAGATCGCTGAGTCCGGCCGCGGAGTAGTCGAGCGCGTGCAGACCAGCGAGATTCTGAATGAAGCTCGTGCAGACTTGTTGCTGGAGCTCTGTCGATGTTGCGAGGGAATCCGGAGACCGCCCACGAATGATCAGACCCTTACGGTGCTCCATCAGATAGAATTCGGAACCGATGACCGCTTGGTCATCACAGAACAGAATTGGTTTTGGGGCGGGTGCGTAAACCGCTGAGAGTTTCGAGAGCACATCGAATTCGCGGCGCATATCGTGGGCTGTCTTGACGGTGTTGCCGAAGGGCGGACGCCGGAGGACCATCTCCTTCTCGTCGACCGTGATCAGATATGTCAGATTTGAAGCGCCGGCAGGGAACTGCTCGATGAGGACCTCATCGCCTGAAAGGTACGACGCGAGAGATGCAGAGTCGAGATTTTCGCCAGGTCGCACTTTCGCCGTCTCAGCCATATTAAATCTGGTGCGTAAATCCGAACCGTAACGTCAGCGACACTAAATGATGTCGGTATTGTAATCGCTAGGATTGCGAAGTCAATACGTTTGGACAAGCCACGGGATCTCGCCTACGAATCGAAGTCTCTCGACTTGGGCGTTTGTCGAACACCGAAATTGAGGCAGTGCGAATTGGAAGGATAATATTTGGACGCGTTTTCAAAAGCAAAAAAAGAAACGGGCCCGAAGGTTTAAAGCGTCGGGCTCGCCAAGCAATTCACTTCCCGCATACCGAAGAGGTAGTACGGTGAACGCACGTCAACTCTTCTTTTTGGGTAAGGGTTCGAGGAGCATAATGGTATCGGGCTCGGAGATTAGAAAACGCGATCGAACTACATTATTCGCTCCGTTGCAGTCATCATTGGTCGTTGTTCTGTCGATAAAGTTGGCCGGTGAGTAGAGGATACTAACCTGGTATTGTACCGGTGGTCTGGTGGTTATCGTGTGCGTCACCCGGAACGGGCGCGAACCGTTGGCCTCAACGTATGTGAACGGAATTTGTCTCACGATTCTAGGCGGTTCTCGATGATTCTCGAATGCGACGATCTCGATCCACCCCGTTCGCCGAGCCGCCATATGCGGGTTTGCGATGTACGGCCTGGGCGAGAGATTTCGAAGGACACCGCTGATCGTTATTGAGCGCAAATCTCGAGCGGCGTCCACCGTAACACCGTCTATTAGGCCGAGATCGGTACAAACCCTCGACGGCGGCCCGACAGGTTCCGACGGCGGATCAGTAATGATTATGCCGCTGCCTCGTGCATCCGTACCCTCCGTGCCGCCTCGTATGCTTCCAGACATGTTAATGGTGAAAGGAATCCTTGCCTGCGGCCGGACCGAGATATAAACGGCAAGAACCAATCGCTGGCGCGAAGGGACGTTGAAAGTTGATTCTCTTCGAACCGGATTTGATAGTCCCGTATCCGTGCCGACGTAAGCGTCGCCTCCGCAGCAGTCGGGGCCGCTTATCGAAACCGACATTCCACCACCACCGTCGGGCGGGTCAAATTCGAGGGAGATCGTCGCCGGACCCGCGTTCGCGTACACGGAAAAATAGTACGTTCCTGAAGGCAGCTCCATCGTTAGAGGAAAGCGGGTGACGGGACTCGGGTTCGTGTCAACGACCACTTGGCCCGTTACCTGGACTGACTGCGAAAGGAAGATGGTCGTGAATAGAGTAGCGACTATCAAAAACCTTGCTAACAGATTTAGCGGTCTCATTTTGTTCTCCTTGGAACTGCGCTTGGACGTCTGCACAAAAAAACTCAAATGTTCTTCGGCTTCCTAGGACTTCGCTTTCGCCTTCGGCACCGGCTTAACGATTGTGATCTTAACGGTGAACTCGCCTACGTTCCCCTCAGGTGCGTCGTCGTTCACGGTGAGCCATAAAATTCCGCTTCGCTTCACCTTGATCTCTTTGGCCTCGCCATAGACCCATGACTGAGTAGCCTGGAATTTTCGTCCGCTGCCGAGAGTTATCCGTCCTGCCAATCCATACCGCATCTTCGTTTCGAGCGGATAATATCCGGGAGGCTGTTCGGAGAAATCGGTTGTTCCTTCCGGCCCATGTGCTCCGTACGAGCCGCCTACATCCACCTCGCCTTTTGCATCGAGACGCACAGTGTCACCCGCGACGACTGTGATACCTGTGTTCACCCATTTCAATCCTGTTTCGCCTGATATCGTCATCTCTTTTGTGACATCCTCCTGGGCGGCCGCGACTCCAGCGAACAGGACCATGGCGGTAAACGCACCAAGCAGAAATCGAGTACACATGTAGCGAAAAGCTGATTCAAGTTTCATTTGATTCTCCATTTGGATTTGTGTAATTAACGTAGGGGAAGAGGGGAATGATCTTATCGACGCTCACATTTAACCACACCTAAGAACGCGATGGCAGAATACTTTTGCTGAGCGGCACGGTTTTATGACATCGTTCGGCAAGGCCGGTACGTAACTGAGTATGGTAATCTTGACCGGTTTCATTCAGTATTAGCTGCATAACGCGCACTCTCTAAGGTCCTTTCAGACATGTCCTATAAACAAAAATGAATTTCGAATACTCGGACAAGTGCAAAGAAATCCTCGAGCGCCTCGATGCGTTTATGGGCGATAACATCTATCCGAATGAGTCGGTGCACGCAGGCGAGATCGGCTCGGGGGACAGATGGGAGCCGCTGAAGCTGATCGAAGATCTTAAGGTAAAAGCAAAAGCTGAGGGATTATGGAATCTGTTCCTGCCGGATGTCTCCGGCCTCTCCAACCTTGATTACGCGCCGCTTGCCGAGATGATGGGTCGTGTCGTGTGGGCGCCAGAAGTTTTTAATTGCTCGGCACCGGATAGCGGGAATATAGAAGTGCTGCATCTATACGGATCGAAGGAGCAAAAAGATAGATGGCTCACGCCGCTGCTCGATGGTGAGATCAGATCGTGCTTTGCGATGACCGAACCTGATGTCGCTTCATCCGATGCGACGAATATCCAGTCTTCTATTAAAGCTGACGGAGACGGAGACAACTACGTTATTAATGGACGTAAGTGGTGGTCGACGGGCGCCGGTGACGCGCGATGCAAGCTCGCGATCTTTATGGGAAAGACCGACGCAGCCGCGCCGAAACATTTGCAGCAATCGATGATCCTCGTACCAATGGATTCGCGGGGCGTGAAAGTGGAAAGACTTCTCAATGTTTTTGGATACGACGACGCGCCTAACGGCCACGCCGAGATCACGTTCGATGAGGTCCGCCTTCCGAAAGAAAATTTGCTGCTCGGGGAAGGGCGGGGTTTTGAGATCGCGCAGGGAAGGCTTGGCCCCGGCAGAGTTCACCACTGCATGCGCCTTATCGGCGTTGCCGAGCGCTCGCTTGAATTGATGTGCGAGCGTGCCAAATCGCGCGTCGCGTTTGGAAAGCCTGTTTCGGAACAGGGCGTCGTCCGCCAATGGATCGCCGATGCTCGTTTGGCGATAGACCAGGCGCGGCTGCTTGTGTTGAAGGCGGCGTGGATGATGGACACCGTGGGGAGCAAAGCTGCGCGAAAAGAGATCGCGATGATCAAAGCAGTCGTTCCGCAAATGACGTTGAAAGTCATCGATCGTGCGATCCAAACGCACGGCGGCGGCGGAGTTTCACAAGACTTTCCACTCGCGCAATTTTGGATATACGCGCGGTCGCTGCGTCTCGCGGACGGCCCGGATGAAGTGCATCTCGAGTCGATCGCGAAAATGGAATTAAGTAGATGATTTCTAGGTGTATCCCCTAAACCTTGCGTTCACAATGGAAACGTCAATCAGTCAATCTGACTACATTCAATTCATTTTGCGTTCAACGTTGTAAAAAACTGTTGACAGCCTGCCAACATATCCTGTAATTTATTTGAGTGACGGTGATTCTTACCGTCGTCCCTTCGCCACCCGATGCGAAATAGTTTTCTAAAAAACAATTCAACCCGCTGCTTGTAAAAGCCACGCGAAAATCTGGAACGAAGCCGGTGTCTCGGCAATGCACTCAGTAGTCCTGTCAGTGAAATCCCGTCGATAGCGCAAATCAGTAAGGTGGCAAAACTTCTTACCTCAAGCCGACACCGCTTCCGTTCCAACTCTTAGAAAACTAATCAAAAACACCTTAAGCGAAAGTAAATAAGGAGCTAGAAAATAATGCTGTTCGGTAAAAAGCAAAGCGTTGCTGGTTTAGATATCGGTTCCAGTTCGATCAAGATGGTCGAGCTTGACGGTAAAGCCAACAACCTCAACTTGGTCAGTCTCGGGTTCGAAAATTTGCCGGACGATTCGATCATCGACGGTCAGATCATGGAGCTCAACGTCGTCTCCAATTGTATCCAGAGCGTGTGCAACAATCACCAGGTAACTGCCGATCAGGTCATTACCGGTGTGAGCGGCCATTCGGTGATCATCAAGAACATCGTCCTGCCGCCGATGAGCCGCGAGGAACTCGAAGAGTCGATCGACTGGCACGCCGAAGAGCACATTCCTTACGATCTTTCGGACGTGAGTCTGGACTACCAGATAACGGAGAACACCGCAGAGTCAACACAGGTTCTTATCGCAGCATGCAAACGTGAACGCATCGACAACATCCGTCAGACGATCCAGATGGCCGGCAAGGTGCCGGTGGCGATCGATGTGGATACGTTCGCTTTGCAGAATTGCTACGAAGTAAATTATCAGCCGGTTGATTCGGATGTCGTCACACTTTTGAATATCGGCGCGTCGACGATGAACGTAAACATCGTCAAGGGAACTCGTTCGCTCTTCACACGCGACATCACCGTCGGCGGCAGTCAGTTCACCGACGTGCTGCAGCGAAGTCTTGGTCTTAGTTTCCAGCAGGCCGAAGCCGTCAAGCGTGGTGTGAGCCATGCCGTCGAAGGCGTCGAAGAGAAATCGATCGAGCCGTTGATGAACAACGTGACGGAGATCGTCGCGATGGAGATCCAGAAGACATTCGATTTCTACCGGGCGACGACCGAAGACAATCACACGGTCGTGCAAAAGATCCTCATCTCAGGCGGCGGATCGAAACTTGCCGGCCTTGCTCAGGAACTTTCGCGTCGTCTCGAATTGCCGGTAGAAGTTCTCAATCCTTTTCGAAATATCAGAGTCGATACCAAAAAATTCGACGCCGACTATATTAATGAAATTATGCCGGAGATGGCGGTCGCCGTCGGTTTGGCGGTAAGGGGAGTTTAACTACCATGATCAAGATCAACCTACTGAATTCGGTAACAGAACGACAGGGCAGCACGGTGATGGCCGTCGAACGGAAGGTCGGAAGCCCCGCGTCCCGCCTCCTCTTGTTGACCCTCGCCGTGGGCTTTCTTCTCGCGTCCGTGATCGGATGGGACGTGATCAGCACACAGATGGCGAAGGTCGATGCTGAACGTCGCTTTGAAGAACAGAAGCAGATCGAGAAGGAACTCGAAGCCGTCATCAAAGAGCAGAAAGAGCTCGAGGACAAGATCGCCTCTATCGACAAGCGAATTGCCGCTATCAAAAAGCTTCGCGATGAGCAGAAAGGACCCGTTGCGGTTCTCGAAGCTATGCGAGAGCGGATCGCGATGGTTCCCGGAATATATCTTCAGACCATCGATCAGAAGGGTGACGTGCTGGAAGTGAAAGGTAACTCGCCAGACGAATCCCAGGTTACCCAGTTCGGCCGCAGCCTCGAATTTTCAAACGGTCTCTTTTCGAATATGAATATCGAAACGACGCGTGTAGAAGTTCAGAATCAGATGGCTGCAACGCCCGTCGGCGGCAAAGAAGCGCCGAAGGTCAACGTCGTAAATTTCACTATCAAGATGGCCTACACGCCTTCAAAGGCTAGCTCAATAAATCAAGCGACCCCCACCACTGCGGCCGCTCCGGGGACTGCAAATCCCACCGCACCTGCTCAGGTCGCTAAGAACTAGTCTTCGCTAAAGAAATTGATCCAAGAATAAGAAGGACACAACAATGCTAGAGAAAATCAAAAATCTGCAATGGCACTACCAGCTTCTTCTACTGGTGAGTATCGCATCCCTTGTCTACGGCTCGGTCTATTACTTCATGACCAGCGTTACGCGCGAAGAGGTTCGCGTAAAGAACGAGGAAGTCGCAGCCCTCCAGGCGAAGAACGAAGCGGCTCGGGTCGCGACGCAACGCATCAACGAATTCCGTGCTCTCTATGCGAGCAAGGCAGTGGAATACGAAGAGCTGAAAGTACTGCTTCCCGAACAGCGTGAGATCACCAATGTCCTTCAAGGTCTCCAGGATAACGCACGAGATTCGAGAATGATCGTCATGCGGTTCAGCCCCAAAGACGATACGCAGCAGGATGTGATCATGGCGAAGCCGGTTGAGATCGAAGTCGACAGCAACTTCAACAATCTCCGGGCCTTCTTTGACAAGATGGCCAAGCTGCCGCGAATCGTATCGGTCTCGGACTTCAATATCAATCAGCTCGAAAAGCAGACTGAAGCAAAAACTCTTCACGCGCGATTTATGCTGACGGCATACTATGCGGATCCGGAGATAATGAATAAACCGACCGCGCCGGTCAAACCGGGCACACCCGGAGCACCTCCCGCAGCCGCCGCTAACGCTCCGGCTCCTGCCGCCAAATAACCACTGCTCATTTTTACGACGGAACATGTCACGAGAGAGAAAAGCCATGACTAACAAAGAAAAGATTCGACGCCTCCTGAGCCTGGGTATTGCCCTCGCAGGATTCGTCCTCGTCAGCGGATGCCTCACCGAATTAAGCGCGCAAGGCCGCGATCCGTTCTCCAAGCCGGGTTGGGCACGTACGCGTGAACCGGGCCGCGGCGTTTCGAACGGCTCAGTGAAAAACGGCCCGCCTGCCGACCTCGGCGCTCCTGCGATCCAGCAGCGAGTTGAGTACTACAAACGTATGCGCGAGACTGCGGCCGCCAACGGGATGCCGGTACCGAAAGTGACGTCGGTACTGACACTGAACGAAATGTCGGTAACTGGAATTTTCCGCACTCCGCGTGGTTACGCAGCGATCGT
This sequence comes from Pyrinomonadaceae bacterium, assembly GCA_039934315.1. GTDB lineage: Bacteria > Acidobacteriota > Blastocatellia > Pyrinomonadales > Pyrinomonadaceae > OLB17. The sequence goes on from JBDTMK010000018.1 coordinate 10,965, forward strand.
CGAGGCAGTGCCTCTCCAGCTCGCGTACACGATCTACCCCGGTGAGAAGTTCTTTGACGGTCAGCTTGTGGCGGTTGAAGAAAACCGGCTCGTATTTCGACGCGTGGTAAAGATGAGTAACGGGAAGTTTGTTTCTTCCGTCGAAAACAAACCTCTCCGAAAATATACCGACCGTCAGCAGATCGAGGGTACCGCTCCGGTAGACACAAACAACCGAGTAGCCAGCGAGCCTTACGCCGGCGCACCGACTCAGGTGTCTGAAGCCCAGCTCGTGAAGAAGCCGACCCAGATCGTTTCTCCGCTTGATGAAATGAACAAACAGGTCCCCGCGGATTCCGACAAGGATAAATCTAAGAAAGACTCCAAGAAATCGGTCAAGGTCGCCAAGAGTAAGTAGCTTTTCGTCCTGATCGCCAACCCCAGCTTCCCAGCATCGAAACACACCTTAACAAGGCCATCTCTTGATCCGAAGAATGGACTCAATCTGTAACGGAGGAAACATGAATTCTCTTCAACTCATTAGCGGTCACGCCCAGAAAATACTGATCGCATCACTTATCACCGGCTTGCTTGCGATTGCGGCGGCCGCGCAGAAAGTCGAACCGCAGCGTCAGGGTTCGATGTACGGCGACCCCGGCTTTCGGGGCGAGCCGATCAACCTCAACGTTGTGAATGCCGATATACGAGACATTCTCAACTACATAACTGAGCAGTACGGCGTGAACTTTGTGATCGACAAGTCGGTCAAGTCCGTCCCGGTCACCGTCAACGTGAGCGACGTTCCCTGGAATATCGCTTTGGACTCCGTCCTGCGATCGCAGGAACTTGGTGTTCAGGTAAACGGATCGATCCTCCGGGTTGCTGACGCGAAAGCTCTGGCAGCCGAAGGCGAGCTATATCGGGCACAGATGGATAATCAGCTCGATGGTTCACCCCTTTACACAGAATTTATTCGTTTGAACTACGCACGAGCGGCAGGAACCATTACGCGTGGTACTGCCACCAGCGGAACGACAACCGTCGGCAGCAGCGGCGGCAGCAGCAGCAGCAGCAGCGGTGGTGGGTCGTCGTCGTCGAACGCCGGCGGCGGAGAGGGACTTCTCCCGATCATTAAACGTCGTCTGTCGCGGCGCGGCTCGATCGAAATTGACGGCCGCAGCAATTCGCTAATCATCACCGACGTCAGACAGAACATCGACGCGATCCGTCAGCTAGTCTCGATACTGGATCAGCCTGAGCCCCAGGTCGAGATCGAAGCACGCATCGTTGTTGCGACGCGCACCTTTAGTCGCGACATCGGTGTTCAGATCTCGGGACTGGTCGTTGGACCGCGAAACAGCGGCGCCTTTGGAGGAACACTTCCTGGTAATGTGGCGCCTCCCGGACTCAATGTGCCGCCCAATCTTCCGGCCGTAGGGCCGAATGGCAACCTTCTCTCCTCAATTCCAAATTCAGTTCTCGGCCTGACGACCGGCATCTTCGGTACCGCAACTATCAACATGCTTATCACGGCCGGTGAAGACAAGGGACAAGCGAAGATCATCGCGACCCCGCGGGTCACAACGCTGAATAACCGAAAGGCTAAGATCGAAAGCAAAACTCAGATCCCGATCTCGACGATCCAGCCGGGCGCCGCTGGCGGCGACCCGATCGTGACGACGACCTATGTCGACGTTCCTCTGAAACTGGAAATAACTCCGCAGATCACGGATGTCGGTACGATCGTTCTGGATATCCTTGCTGAGAACGCGTCCGCGGCATCGCAAGTTGGCAACGCAAACCCGACGATCAACACGCAGACCATGGAAACGCAGGTGACCGTTCCCGACGGTGGAACCACGGTAGTCGGCGGCGTGCTCTTCGACGATGAGCGGGAAAACCAGAACCGGACGCCGGGATTGGCAAGCATTCCGCTGTTAGGCAATCTTTTCAAACGAAAGAAAGTCGATCGCAACACGAACGAGATCCTGTTCTTTATCACTCCGAGGATCTCGCGCCAGGACTTTGCAACGAGTGCGGGAACCTCCGGTGTCCGATCGTCCGCGACGATCATTCAACCGGTGCCGATGGGCAATCCGACTTCAAACTCGGATATGGCTCCCCCCGAGGAACTTACTCGTCCTGGAACTCTACCCGGACAGCCGCTGGTAGTCCCGGCTCCGGCGACCGGTCCCCAGAAACCGTAGTTCCGCTTAATGCGGGCTACGGCCGATAGTCCTCCTTTACAGCTAAACCCGTCAGAGAACTTGCTTAGTTCTCTGACGGGTTTTTTATGCGATCGAGTTATTGCGCAATATAGCCGGCTGGAACAGGAACGTCGCCAGCCAATCCGAAGCTGGTGATGGTCACTCCGCCGTCGGAGCTGCGGAGTATATACCAGCCACCGTCGCGGAATACGGCGATATCGGTAACGCCATCCCCGTCGAAATCCGCCGGTGCAGGCTTATCGGTGGCGATGCCGAACTGGTTCGCCGAGAAACCAAGCGTCGAGCGATCTACATACCAGACACTGTTCGAGGGTCGGAACACGGCCACATCCGTTTTCCCGTCGCCGTCATAATCTCCCTGCGCCGGGAGGTCGCCCGTGAGGCCGAATCCCTGGATCGAAAATCCGAAGTCGGTGCTGCGCCAGATATACCAAACTCCCGTCGACGGCCGCCAAACGGCGACATCGGTTTTTCCGTCGGCGTCGAAGTCGCCCTGTGCGACTTTGTCGGAAGCGATACCGAACTGACGAATATCGTACGTGCCGTTTGAACTGCGTGCGATGTACCAGACGCCGGTCGACGGCCGCCAGACGGCAAGGTCCGTCTTAAGGTCGCCGTCGTAGTCGCCGGGAACGGGAACATCGCCGGTCGTCCCGAACTGCGAGATGGCGACTCCGCCGCCGCTTAGCTGTATGTACCACACTCCGCTCGACGGTCGCCAGACAGCGCGATCGGTCTTTCCGTCCCCGTCATAATCGCCTGGAACGATTTTGTCTTCCGCGATCCCGAATTGAACTGACTGAAACCCTGCGTCGGTCGTATTCAACGAATACCAAACGCCGGTCGAGGGACGATACACGGCGACGTCACTGCGTGCGTCCGCGTCGAAATTGGAAGTTGCGCTTCCCGAAAGGCTCGCGGCAGATTTTGTGTAAATATAATCGCCGCTCGTGCCGCCGTCGCTGTTGGCAGCGTTGCCGGCAGCGTAAAAGCCGACCTTTCCTACCCGGCGATTCGGCGCTGTCCAAGTATACGTCCAGGTATTAAAGCCGAACTGACCGGGAATGATGCCGTCAACCGTGTGCTCTATATATCGTCGTTGGATTCCGTCGACCAGGCCGTCAACCAACTGCATTCGCTGCGGCAACTGAGTCGGCAATGTAAACGTTCCGGCCTTTAAGCCTCGCGAGTCAAGCACGGTCATTTGGAAACCGTAAACGACTGCGTCCGCCTGGCTCGTGCGAACGGTAACCGCGATCTGCTGGTTCGGAAGATAGTTCGCCGGAATCCCCGTGATAACGACGCTGCCGGTCCCACTGTTGACAGGAAAATCCGCGTGGCAAGCGGTGCAGTTGGCTTCTCCCGGAGCATTCGTGTGCGACGGGGAAGGCCCGCTTGCAGATGCCGAGACTTTCATGTCATTGGACGAAACATTCGTCAGCCCGAAAACTGCGATCAGACTCACTGCAAAAATTGCCGTCAACTTGGCAGCCTTGTTCCAGCGCGATCTTCTTGTCATAAAGTTAGTGCTCCAGGAAATAGAGTTGGTCATCAATTTGACGATAAATTGATGTTGAAAGTCCAACTAAAAAATAAGAAGGAAACATCAGCTAGGCGTTATCGTTTCTTGCCCGCAAAAAAAGGCCGCCCTTTCGGACGGCCCTTTTGAATATGGGAATGAACAGGTTGACCCGTTCATTCCGCGGTTGTCTTAGGGGACGTATCTTGCCGGGATCGGGGTATCCGTCGAAATACCGAACGGCTGAACCAATAACCCGGATGTCGATCTCTGGACAAACCAGTTACCGTTACGATAGACAGCAACATCATCCGATCCGTCGCCGTCGTAATCGCCGGGAACGGGAACATCGGTTGAGATACCGAACGGGATTATCGACGTGCCGCCAGTGCTCTTCAACACATACCAGGTACCGTTGCTCGGCCGGTAAACAGCGACATCGTCTTTGTTGTCGCCATCATAATCCGCCGGCACCAAATGATCTCCGACCATTCCGAATGGAATTGCGTCGAAGTTCGTTGCCGGTACGCCGGTGGGCCTCGCGATATACCATGTGTTGTTTGAAGAACGGTAAACGGTGATCTGCGCCTTGCCGTCCGCATTAGTGTCCATGGCCATCGGGACGTCGCCCGCCTGTCCGAACACATCTGACGTAAAGCCGCCCGTGCTCTTCAGCACGTACCACGTATTAGATGACGGACGGAATACAGCGGGATCGGCCTTGCCGTCGCCATCATAATCCGCGGTCACCGCGACATCAGCGGTTGTGCCCCACGACACACCCGAAACAGTAAAGCCATTGCTGTTAAGGATGTAGAAGTCCGGCTGAGCCGGATCAGCACTGGGCCGGAATACCGCAGTATCGGCCTTTCCGTCATTATCGAAGTCGCCGGGAATCAGAGAATCAGTCGACGTGCCCCAGTTGATGACGGCGAATCCGGCCGTGGAACGGTTCAAATACCAGTTGCCTTCTGACGGACGGAACACCGAAAGGTCGGTCTTGCCATCGCCGTCAAAGTCGGCGCGGGATTTTACGTTGACGAGCGAGCAAACGTACTCATTTGATTCGAACGTCAACTTCCAACCTGTGATCGTAGCGATGTCGCCGGAAGCATCGTCGACGCCGTACAGGCTCCAGGTGCCGTTCATCGCCGCGCCGTCAATTCCGAAAACGGAAGCGAAGGTGGCCGCGCCAACAGGGCCGGGTGACTGGTACGGGCCAGCGGGAGCCGGTCCGGCGAACGTGTCTCCTGCAGTATGATCGGTCGGTTTCCATTCGCCGGTAAGATTGTTCGCACCCGTTGCCGGGATGATTGCCGTCGCGCTGTCCGTGAAGACAACGTTAGCGGATGTTTGCGTCGTGAAGGAGCTGAGCGCGTCCGACATGACGATGAACTTCTGTCCACCCGGACCTACAAGAAGCCAATCCATATCGCCCGGATACGTAGTGTTGAGTCCGGTCAATTCGAATTTGATCTTCTTGGCACCGCTCAATCCCGTAACGTTTACCGTCGAAGGATAAGGAGCAGCAACACCCGTCGTGCCTGTTCCCGGATTGGCGATCGCGCCGCCCGTGAACGTTGCAGGGGCTCCACCAACCGGTGCGCCAAGACGAAATTCCTTTACAACCGGCGTCTGAGCTCCCGCGCTGCTGCTTGCATTGATTGTTACCTGATGCAAGCTTCCGCAGGCTGCTCCACCTGGAATTGTGTACGGAATGTTCATAGCAACGGTTTGACCGTCGTTGATCGTTCCGTAACTGACATTCGTGCCTCCATTGACGTTGGCCTGAACGCCGGTAATAGGAGCGCCAGTCGTGTTGGTTATCGAGACACTCAACAGAACGTTTTCTCCCGGTTCGGGGAATCCGTCATTGTCGCCCGTCGAATCGCTTACCGTGAAGGGATCAACCACCGCGATATTCGGGAAGTCAAACGCTTCCGTTACTGCCGAGACCGACTGCACACTCGCGGAGAAGCCCATGCCGCGTCGGCGGAAACCTTCGCGAACATCGATGACATCCAACGATGCCTCGGGTGCCACAGGAAGTGCAGCCGCAGCCGCGATGATCGCGTTGCGCTCTTGAACGAACGTCGGATTCAGCGGGGCCAGCTTCATACCGTCAGTGACGACCTGAAGCACACGCTGCGTACCAGCGGTAAAACCAAGCCGTGCGATCATCAAGGCACGGACTTCCCAAAGAAGGCTGCTCCACACCTCGCCGGCGTTGTGAACCTGATTGCAGCTGCCAGACGTTGCGATAACAGAGCTCCGCGGGAACGCGCTGCTGACCGCTGCCGCAGACGTTCCCAGCGTTGTATCGCAATCAGCGTTGATATGCTTGAAAGTGAACGGATTGTGGGGACAAGGTGCATTGCCACAAGCCACTCGATTCGGACCGCCCGTGGAAGCGATCACCGCCTTCGGCCACCGGCGAATGCCGTAATAAAAATTGCTGGCTGAGCCGCCCAGCAGGTGGGTGGCGTAGCCACCGGTCGTGTAGATGCCGTTGACGGGGTCGGATGGTTCAGCAAGCAGCGTGTGCCCGTACCAGTCAGACCAGCCCTCGCCCATCATGCCGCCCATGCCGCCCAACCCGCTGCCGTTTCCGTGCAGTCGATTCGACGTTCCGTGGGTAACTTCGTGAATGACGATGTCGCCGTCAGCAGTACCGTCCTTATCCGGCGTAGGACCGGTCCAGATAAACATTTGCATGCGGCCGCGAGTACCGTCAGCACCCGTAGAGAAGTTCGCATTATTTGTTCCAGACGAGTCCTGGCCTTCAGCCGATACCCGGTCGTTCTCCACGCCGCCGCGGCCGAAGTTGCTTGCCTGGAAGTTACGTGCCTGTTCGGTAAAGCCGAGCCTGTAGAGTTCATCGTGATAACGGTTCATCACATAGAACATTTGGACGACGGCTCCGCGTTGCGCTTCAACCGTAAGGGGATCGTCGCCAGGTCCCGGACTACCGGGGGCGGGATTCCACAAGGACGTGAAAGTGCGATTAGGAGCACCTGTTTGCGGAGCATCAACGCCGTTCGTGCCGTCGCGATCAATACCGGCCTCCAAAGAGTTACCGTCGGTGATGTTCGCACCATCGGTGATCCATCCGTTGTTGTTAAAGGTATAAGGCACTTCGTTACCGACGAGCGTTACGTTAGTGCGCGTCAGCAGGGAACCCTGGGTAGTCACAGACGGATCGAGCGGACCCGGCGTCAGCGGCGCGGGACTTTCAGCTAAACCGATATAGGCAGCCGGATTCGTATAAACCTGATACGTACCACTCTGCGTCTGATCTTCTGAAATGTTCTTGTGCCACAGAACGATACCGTTCGCTGCATCGACGATCACATAATACGCATTGACCGGCTGCCAGATGAGAACTCTCCATGCCGGAACGGCGACGCCGGGTTCCGTCGGAAAGTACATTCTCTCCGCCGTAGTTGCCCAGTCACCTTGTCCGAAAACAACCACGTTGTCAGTGGATGCACCATCGTTCTTGGAAACATCGGCCGGTTTCAGTTCGTGATTGATATGGGCCGCAGCTTTTATGACCGCGTCAGCAGGGTTGCGGAAGTTTTTTGAAAGCGATTCGTAATCGAGCCCGGGGGCTAGATTGTTGATCACTCGTACGATACGTCCGTCGGCGGTAAAGCCCGCCTTAACTTCGCCTCGGAAAACCGGAATATCGTTGATCCTCTGTTCGAGGTGGGCGTAAGACATGTTGCCGGAGGGATTCGTGTAATCGGCAACCACCTTGAGAGCGTTTGCCTGATTCTGATTGATTCCCACGAGGCTATCGTTTTCCTTTACAAAGTTGCGAAGGATCTCGGCCCGCTTCAGGGTAGATGGGGCTGACAGGAACTCGATCTTCGAATTGTAAACGTCCGGAGTGATTACTTCGGGAATGCGGATGTCGTTGTTGTACTCGACTTTTGCGTGAGGAAGGCGAGCCACAAGCTCGGCTTCGCCGCGGACAAAACCATCTCGAAGATCGGCGACAGAAGATGCGTCTTTTCCGGCTGACTGCCGGAATTTAACGAGAGCGTCAGGCGATTCGTTCGACTTGCCCTCGTCGCGAATGTCCCACATCTTCGGTAGGCCATCATCCGCGCTCTTGGTACGCGTAAAAAGGCCATCACCTTTTTTTACACTTGCCGCTGGACGGAACTGTGACGGAACCACGATGAGGATCGTCA
>JBDTMK010000019.1:0-18428 GCA_039934315.1 Pyrinomonadaceae bacterium
AAGGATAATTTTCCCGCAAAGCCGCTAAGTCGCAAAGAAAACAAATATTTTCGTATGGCTCTGAAATATCAAACGGGTTTTGGAAATGAGTTCGCGACCGAGGCTGTCGACGGCGCGCTGCCGGTCGGTCGAAACTCACCGCAAAAGGCGCCTCTAGGTTTGTATGCCGAGCAATTTTCAGGAACTGCGTTCACAGTCCCTCGCGTACACAACAAGCGCACGTGGACATATCGCATTCGTCCGAGCGTTCTTCACAAGCCGTTCAGACAGATCGACGGCAATCTTTTCAAATCGCCGCCGTTTGCAGAAGTCGTCACAACGCCGAATCAGCTTCGATGGAATCCTCTTCCGCTCCCCGAAACCGAAACGGATTTCGTCGATGGCATCACGACGATCGCGGGAAATGGAGATGTGTTCGCGCAGAGCGGTATAGCTATTCACATCTACGCTTGCAACGCGTCGATGGTGGATCGTTTTTTTTACAACGCCGATGCCGAGATGCTGATCGTCCCTGAGATGGGCGGTCTCATGATCTACACCGAGCTTGGTGTGATCGAGATCTCTCCTGGTGAGGTGTGTTGTCTACCAAGAGGATTGAAGTTCCGGGTATCAATCTCCGACAATCCAAAATCCAAAATCCAAAATCTAAAATCTGCGCGTGGTTACATCTGCGAGAATTACGGCGCGCAGTTTCGACTTCCCGATCTCGGACCGATCGGTGCAAATGGTTTGGCGAACGCACGCGATTTCGAAACGCCCGTCGCCTGGTACGAAGATCGCGAAGGCGAGATGGAACAGGTGGCAAAATTCGGCGGCAATCTCTGGGCGTGTGCGATCGATCATTCGCCGCTCGATGTCGTCGCATGGCACGGAAACTTTGCTCCATACAAATACGACCTTCGGCGCTTCAATACGATCGGATCGATTTCGTTCGATCATCCCGATCCGTCGATCTTCACCGTGCTGACATCTCCATCCGGGGAAACAGGAGTCGCAAACTGCGACTTCGTTATCTTCCCCGACCGATGGCTCGTCGCCGAAGATACATTTCGGCCGCCGTGGTATCACCGCAACGTGATGAGCGAGTACATGGGTTTGATCTACGGCCAGTACGATGCGAAGGAAGAAGGCTTCATTCGGGGCGGAGGCTCGCTGCACAATCAGATGTCGGCACACGGCCCCGATCGCGACGCGTTTGAGAAAGCGTCTGATGCTACCTTAGCTCCGCAGAAACTTTCAGGCACGCTCGCGTTCATGTTTGAGTCGCGCTATATCATCCGTCCGACGAAATTCGCGATGGATTGCGCGGAGCTGCAGCATGAGTATTCTGAAGTTTGGCAGGGGTTGAAGAAGAATTTTGGCAAGTAGTAATCTAAAACCTGAGCCCCTGTTATTTGCGAGGGGAGTTAGGTTTCCACGTAAGAATGAACTCCCCGGCGACACGAGCGACGCGTGGAAAAGAATTTCCGATGCTCGTATTACTACTGGCTATGTTCTTCAGACGACCGGGAAAGAGTTTTTCGACACCTACATCGAAGCAAATGTTCACGCCCCAAACGTCTTTGAAGTATTTCGTAATCTGGTCTTCGCACTGATGCCCGAAGTTGCGGCGCCCATAATCGGCATGAAAGAGGAAGAGCCTCTGTTTGGCCCTTACACTTATAGAGCGCTCGCTCTGGCGGTGTTTGAGCCTTTCGCCGACCTGCTGCAGAACGACGGCTTTTTAGAGTTCGGAATGATCCACCAGAGTGAAGCGGCATTTGAGGAGATATTTGTGGCGTCGCCGAAATATTTCAAGATTTGGACTAACCATGGCGCTGATGCTGAGGAAGTATTGCAGGCGGCAGGAATCCCACGGCGCGATAAGCTCGAGTTCATCGATGAGTACCCGATGGTTAGCGTAAGTTTGGGCAACGATGGGGATGCAGCGTGGGCCGGACCGTTCTATGCTATACAAGATGAATTTCCTAAGCTTCCTAAAGTCGAGGGTCCCATAAGCTGAGCACAAAAGAATTTAAATTCCTCGCGACTTCTTCCAAAGGCGAAGTCTCCGCCCTGTTGATGCGGACGGATGATGCGACGCATCTACTCGTCCTCGGGCATGGTGCATCGTCTAATATGCGGACGCCGATGCTCGAGAAGTTAGCTGAGCATCTCGCGACGCAAAAGATCGCGACGTTCCGATACAACTTTCCATACTCAGAAAACAAACGCGGGCGCGATCCGAATCCGGTTTGCATCGCGACTATACGATCTGCAGTGAAAGCTGCCGGCGAAGCGGCACCCGAACTTCCGCTGCTCGCGGGCGGACATTCGTTCAGCGGACGAATGACGACAACGGCTCAATCCGAAATGCCGCTCGAAGGCGTGAAAGGATTGGTGCTGTTTTCATTCCCGCTTCATCCGGCCGGCGCTCCCGATACAAAACGCGCAGAGCACCTAAAGAATGTCGACATTCCAATGCTTTTTCTTTCGGGCACCAGGGACGCACTCGGCGAACTTCATCTGCTCGAACCGACGGTGAAGAACCTGGGAAAAGTCGCGACGCTTCACCTCCTCGACACCGCCGATCACAGTTTCAAGATTCTCAAACGTACAAGAGAAAGCGACGAGGACGTCTTCGACGAGGTCGCCCGCGTGACGAGTGGCTGGGCGGCAGGCGTGCCGTAATCGAAAGAGGAGCTCGCCTCTTAGCACCAACGGTGCGTTGTTATTTAGCCAGGGGCAACGCCCAGGGCAACGCCCGCAAGGCGGCGGCGTAATCATCGGCGTCAGACTTACTTCGCCGCTTTGCGGCTAAGTCTCACATACGGCATTCCAGGGGCGTTGCCCCTGGCTAGATTACCGCCGCACCTTCGGGTGCTGTTAAGATATTTCGGAAACTACAGACCCTCGGTTCCCGTTTTTACCTGAAGACCATTTAGCACGAGATAGAAATCCCCCACAAACTACGCGTGTTCATCCTGGAGGTATTTCTTGTATGACTGCAACAAGTTCGAACGGTTTAACGCCCGCGAGAATTATGGAAGTCGGGATGGCTTTCTGGCCTTCGAAGGTTTTGCTTTCCGCAGTGAAGCTTGGCGTCTTTACCGAGCTAGGCAAGAACGCGAAAACTGGTAGCGAACTACGGGACGCGCTCGGTCTTCATCAACGCTCAGAGCCGGATTTTTTCGACACGCTGGTCGCTCTTCGATTCCTCGAACGCGACGGTGACGGCGCGGATTCGAAGTACCGCAACAGCGAAGAAACGGCGCTTTTTCTTGATCGCAACAGCCCGGCGTTCATGGGCGGCTTTCTCGAAATGGCCAATGATCGTCTATATCCTTTCTGGGGTGATCTTGAAGAAGCGCTCCGCACCGGCGAGCCGCAAAATGAAACGAAGCACGGCGGTGATGGAATGTTCGAAGAGTTGTACAAACAACCTGAACGCCTCGAACAATTCATGGACGCGATGGCGGGAATATCGGCTGGAAACTTTCAGGCGCTCGCCGACAAATTCGATTTCTCGCGATACAACACGCTTTGCGATGTCGGCGGCGCGGCCGCGACGCTTTCGACGATTGTTGCGAGCCAGCATCCGCACTTGAAATGCGTATCTGCAGATCTGCCGCCGGCGACGGCGATAGCTGCGAAGAAGATCGAGACTGCCGCTTTGGCGGACCGTGTCTCCGCAACGAGCATCGATTTCTTCGAGGATGAACTCCCGAAAGCGGACGTCATTACGATGGGTATGATCCTCCACGATTGGAATCTCGAGAAGAAGATGGTGCTGATCAAAAAGGCATACGATGCTCTTCCTGAAGGCGGCGCTTTCATCGTCATCGAGACGCTCATCGACGACGCCCGCCGCGAAAATGCATTTGGCTTGATGATGTCCCTGAACATGCTAGTCGAATTCGGAGAGGCGTTCGATTACTCCGGCGCTGATTTCGATCGTTGGTGTCGCGCGGTCGGGTTCAAACGGACCGAAGTCATTCATCTTGCCGGCCCGTCGAGCGCGGGAATCGCGTACAAGTAATTGGGATTTGGGATTTGGGATTTGGGACTTGAAATTATGGCCCGACATTTTCGATGTTGAGATATCGAATGTTCAAATGCCTCCGTAAGGCCTGCTCAATACTTCCATTTCCTCTCCATTTTTTTCTGTGCCTGCTCGTCATCCTTCTGCTTTTTAATTTAGTCACCGCCGAAAGGCTTCCGGTAAAGACATACACCGTTGCAGACGGTCTTCCGCGGGACAGTGTGCGCAAAATCAAACAGGATTCCCGCGGCTTCCTGTGGTTTTGTACGCTGGATGGCATCTCGCGCTTCGACGGCGAGGCGTTCACGAATTTCACGACAGGCGATGGATTGCCCGAGCGCCACGTAAATGATTTTCTCGAGAGTAAGACCGGGACGATCTGGGTCGCGACCGACGGTGGCCTCGCAAGGCTCAATCCGTCCGGAATCCCCAATTCGCAGGACAACCCTCTCTTCACAGTCATCCTGCCCGAAGACCCAAGAGCTAGCAGTATTCAGGTCTTGTTCGAAGACGAAGGCGGATCTATCTGGATGGGGACGAACCACGGTCTTTATCAACTGAGTGGAAATTCTCTGCGTCCATTCGATCTCGGCATCACCGATAGAGGCCTCGACACGCAGGCGGTCGGGTCGATCATGAAGGATCACCGGGGAACGATCTGGATCGGGATCGGAAACGGAATATGTAGGGTGATGGCGGACGGACGGGTCGAACGCTTCACGCCGGAAAACGGGCTACCGGAAAGCAGCGTTTCAAAGCTTTATGAAGACAAGAAAGGTCGCGTCTGGGCCGGCTTTCGCGCCGGTGGCTCCGCAGCCCTGGTCATGTTAGCCGCCGAGCCCCTAAAGAATCAAAATATCGTCGAAGCTCTCTATCGAGAAAAGGATGGCCTGCCCGCCGATTGGGTAACGGACCTGCTCGAGACAAGCGACGGCAAATTCTGGGTCGGAACGACACGTGGTTTATGCGAATGGCAGGGCGGCGACAGTTCAGTTCGCAAAACCTATCGGACGAAGAACGATCTGTGCGACGGGGAGATATGGTCCCTCGCCGAAGATACCGACGCCAATCTCTGGCTCGGCTCGCAATGCGGCGCAAAAAAATGGTCCCGGTATGGCTTCACTTCCTATCACGAGATCCACGGCATGGATGGTCAACTCGCGAATTCGATCTTTACACGGAAGTCAGGTTGATCGTTCAGTCAAAGCAGCTGAGAATTACCCCGACGCGACTACCATTCCGATCTATCTCAAGGGTGACGACAACTACTGGAGCTTTAGCGGCATTCGAAGAGAAGGAGATCATTTCGTGGCCGCTGGCCATGGTTTTTGGCGGCCTGCGATCGCCATCGGCGACATAAAGAGTAGTCCTACCGCGCCTGCGCGCCGGCATTCAGTTCCAAAGCCTTAACGGTCGAGTGCAGAGAGTACCGCCATCGCGGCTGAATAACTTTTTTCGTGACGCTCGCGAAAAGCTCGCGGGCGCCGATCCAATCTATCCAGCATTGCCACGCCATCCGATCCTAAGCTGAACCACACTTCCACCAGTGTGAATTTTCTGCCCGAATCCGGTTGCGATAGAATATCCGCGTCGTTTTCAAACGCTGCATCGTTTAATGAGGTAATTCATGACGCGTCTCTACGTACTCGTAATTTCTCTCCTCGCTTTCTCGGCGTTCGTCTCAGCACAACACCATGACACAGCCGCGTCGAGTACGGCAGGCCCTGTCGACCTTGGAACGATCGACTTTCCTACGTCGGGGCCAGCAGATGCGCAAAAACACTTTGTCGAGGGCGTGCTTCTACTCCACAGTTTTGAATTTGCTCGTGCGCGGCGTGCATTCCAGGAGTCGTCCCGAATCGCGCCGGATTTCGCGATGGCGTATTGGGGAGAAGCGATGACGTACGATCACCGCATCTGGGGCGAACAGGATCGGCCATCGGCAGTCGCGTCCCTTGCTCGTCTTGCACCGTCCGCGACCGAGCGGCGTGCAAAAGCGCCCACCGAGCGCGAGAAGATGTACTTGGATGCGGTTGAAAAGCTTTACCTGGACGGTGACGAGCTGCAAGTCGCGTCCGCCTACTCGACCGCAATGGCCGCGCTCGCAAAGCGATTCCCGGACGATGTCGAAGCACAGGCTTTCTATTCACTTTCGATCCTCGGATTGACGGGTACGGTCCGCAATACGGAGAACTACACGATGGCCGCGGCGGTCGCCGAGACCATCTATAAAAAGAATCCAAAACATCCCGGAGCACTTCATTACTTGATCCATTCGTATGACGATCCGGAGCATGCGGCAATGGGCCTGACGGCAGCGCGAGCGTATGGCACGGTCGCGCGAAGCGCGTCGCATGCTCAGCACATGCCGTCACACATCTTCTTTGCGCTAGGACTGTGGGAAGATTCGATCAACTCGAACACGGCGGCGATGAAGACGGCACGCGACGAGGGTGGCGGCGGATATCACCCGCTCTTCTGGCTCGTATACGCGTATCTTCAGGTCGGCAAGACCGACGACGCGGCGAAACTGATCGCGACGCTCGAAGACGATACGAAAAAACCGTCGTCGTCCCCCGCCGCGAGGACAGCTTTGGCGATGTCGCGGGCGACGTTCATTGTCGAGACCCGCGGGGCGAACTTTGAATCAATGATGCAGACGGTCGATCTGGGCGGCATCAAGTCACAAGGGGTTTTTGCCGGCCACGACCTCGCGGTCGGCCTCGAATATGCGCGCAGGAAGGACGTCGCGGCAGCGGGTAGAATGCTTGAGTCGATCCGTTCGCGTTCGGTCTCAATGAAGGCGGCGAAGTCCACTGTCGATAGCGCGAGCAGGTATTCGAATGTTTCACAGGGAGACCTCGACACGGTTTCCGTGATGGAGAATATTCTGAGCGCAGCGATCGAGTTCGCATCAGGAGGTAAGGAGAAAGGCTGTCGAGACATGATCGCCGCGGCACGGACCGAGGACAAACTGATCTTCGAATACGGGCCACCGGCGATCGTCAAGCCGGCATGGGAAGCCGCCGGTGAATTGCTGCTCGCATCGGATCGAAAAAAAGAAGCGGCGGACGCGTTCCGTAGTGCGTTGAAGCGCTATCCGAATCGAAGGCTTTCGAACGAAGGATTGAAAGCCGCTCTCGCGCAGTGATCAAAAACGGCAAGCAGCTCGGCGAAACCTCGGCACCTAGAGACGATGGACAAATCAGAAATTTTAGATCGCATAGCCAGGGGCAGAACCGATCTCGTCTTCGAGCTCCTGAAACTTTCGGACTTGGAACACGCACTGAGATCCGGGCCGTACAATCCGCTGCAATGGTTCGTCTATTACAACGACACCACCGCTATCAAAGCTGTACTAAATGCCGGTGGTGATTTGAGCAGCATCGATCTCGACCGCGAGCTTGGCCACGCCTCATTCTTCGGCCACTGGAAGGTCGTTGATTTTTTGATCGCGCACGGAGCGGACGTAAATTATGCGCTGCCTGACACGGGTGAAACGCCTTTGCACAACTCGCTCTGCAAAGCGGGCCGGCCGTATTTTCTTTACGTCATAAAACTCCTCGTCGAGAATGGCGCGGACGTCAATGCGACGACGATCCCTGGAAAAGAGACGGGAGGCTTTATGCGCGACGTTAGAACAAAAGGTGAAACTCCACTCCATCGCGCCGCCGCGTACGGCGACGAATCGATGATCCAATATCTACTCGACAACGGAGCGGACAAACAAGCTCGTGATGCTCACGGCAATTCGCCGATCTCATGGGCGAGCGAGCATCTTCGGCCGGGTTCGATCCTGCATTTACTTTCGTTCGAAGGCCAATTGGTCGGTGAGAATTCGCGGACGATGATCACCAGCGATCACGGCTGCAGCTGGGGCAATGGTATGGAGAGAAAATTTGTCGGAGATTATCTCCCGGAGTCGGGAAGTAATGAACGCTAAAAAGATACAAGAGCGGATCTACTCGATCGACTTTCTTCGCGGTGTTGTGATGATGCTGATGCTGCTCGATCACACCCGCGACTTCGTACATCACGAAGCGCTCCTTACTGATCCCACCGATCCGGCGACGACGACGGTGCCGTTGTTTTTCACGCGTTGGATCACGCACTTTTGCGCACCGACATTCGTGTTTCTCTCCGGCGTCAGCATCTATCTGCAGAAGATGAACGGCAAGAGCGCCGCTGAGCTTTCACGCTTTCTGTTCACGCGCGGGCTATGGTTGATCATCCTCGAGTTCACGCTTGTTCGGTTCGGATTCGTCTTCAATCTCGACTACTCGTTTTTTGGAGTTGCACAGGTTATATGGGTCATCGGTTTATCGATGATCGTGATGGCAGCGCTCGTCTATCTTCCGCTAAGGATCGTCGGCATCTTCGGCATCGCGCTCATCGTTCTGCACAACTTGTTCGACCAGTTTCAGGTTCTACCGGCGATCGCCTTTGGCGCAAATTCGCCACCGGATCTTTCTCAGATGCTATGGATGATATTGCATCAACCCGGAGTGATTCCTCTTTTCGGCGGTGCTTCGAGCGCGTTCCTCGCGTATCCGCTAATTCCGTGGGTCGGCGTAATGGCTGCAGGGTACGCCCTGGGCGCGATATATAGCTGGGATTCTGCGCGGCGAAGAAAATGGCTTCTCGCGCTCGGTCTTTCGATGTGCGCAATGTTCGTCGTTATCCGGTACACAAATGTGTACGGTGATCCGGCGCCGTGGGCTACAGAGGAACAGGCGGCCGCGCAAGTAGCAACTGCGGCTCAGGACCGTCCCCCGGACGCTCCGCCAATTCCGCCGTTTGAACCGACGTTATCCGAACCCGCGTTTTCGATATTGGATTTTCTCAACACGCAGAAATACCCTCCTTCGCTCCTATACCTACTAATGACGCTCGGGCCCTCGATCATCGTTCTAGCGCTGATTGACAAGATCGACGGAAAGGCGATCTGGCAGCGGATCGCCATCACGTTCGGGCGCGTTCCGATGTTCTATTACCTTTTACAGATGCCGGTCGCGCACCTATTTGGGGTCGTGCTCAGCCTGCTGGCGGGAAAAGCGGTTGGATATTACTTCCTGAATTTTCCGGCGAACGGCGCCGCTGCTCCACCCGATCACGGCTTCTCTCTTCCGGTCGTCTACGCAGCGTGGATCGGTGGATTAATAATTTTATATCCGCTTTGTTACTGGTACGGAAACTACAAACGGAAGAACAAGCACTGGCTGTTGAGTTACCTTTAAGAATATGAGCATCGAAAGAAAAGTCGTGCACACGCGTCACGTCCTCGCCGTCAAAGATCTCGCAGTCGAGACTGCGTACTACATGGATAAGCTCGGTTTTGAGCGCGACTTCACCGCACCAGGTTGGGAGTTTCTCTCGTTTGGCGATTTTAAAGTGATGCTCGGCGAATGTTCCGACGAGATGACGGCGGAGGAAACCGGAAATCACTCTTGGTTCGCTCATGCTTTGGTCGCCAATGTCGATGAAGTTTATCAGGAGTTCGTCGAGCGCAGTGCGAGCATTCTCTCAGCGATCGCAAACAAGCCGTGGGGAATTCGCGACTTCACCGTTGTCACACCAGACGGGCATAGAATAGTGTTTGGACAGCTTATCCCTTAAGAGTCGATCCCGCTCACCGCGGGGCAATTTCGCGAGCTCTACTCGCCCGAGACCCCGACGGCTCCGGTCCTCATCCAGTCAATTATCTGTACATATCGGGAGTCCTTTCTGAGATCGTCCCATCGCGCGTCGACGGCTATGAAGCTAAGCTGGACCTCTCTTTCTTCAACCGCTTTCGTAAGATGCTCAAATGCTTTGTCTTTGTCACCGAGCCCGTTATATATCACTGCAAAGTTATACTCCGGAACGAATCTCTTCTGCTTGAGATCTCCGAGCAGGCGTAACTGCTTTAAAGCGTTTTCGCGATCGCCCGATCGCGCGTACGCATAGCCGAGCTGCATCACCGGCTCGCTGCTACCGCCGGACAGATCGAAGGCCCGCTGCAATTCGCTGAACGCCTCGCTGAATTTACCCTCGCGGATCAACACGCGGCCTACGATGTTATGGGCGACCCAAAAATCAGGATCGAGTTCGATCGTCTTTTTGGCCCGCACGAGCGCTTCTTGATCGTGTCCTGCGTAAAGCAGGAATTGGGCTTCGAGTGCAGAGGTTATTAAAGTCAACGGGGCGAGTTCTCGAGCCAATCGCCCCTCATTGATCGCTTCGTCATGTCGTAGCGCGTTAGAGAGAAAGTGCGCGTAGCCACGATGCGCCTCGGAATCGTTGCGGCTGAGTTCAATCGCGCGGCGAAATTCTTTTTCCGCGGAATCCCGATCCCAGTCATATAGAAAAGCGATCCAGCCGAGTACTGCGTGCGCCTCCGAGATCGTTTCGTCGAGGGCGATAGCTCTATCGGCAAGTTCTTTTGCCTTCGGACAGACCTCGCGTCCGGGCGCGTACGCCGCGCTGGCAAGAACCCGGTAGGCGTCTGCCATTCCCGCATAGGCAAGGGCGTAGTTCGGATCGTGCTCAACCGCAAGCTCGTAAAAACTTATCGCTTTCCGTATCTCAGGTTCCGTGACCTTTAATACGTGATAGCGCCCTCTCAAATAAGATTCGTAGGCATCGGGATCGGCAGTATATTTCTTCTCGATGCGCCGCTGGTCGACAGCATTCAGTTGGAGGGCCAAGGCCGACGCAATGCGGGTCGATATCAAATTCTGGACGCTGAAAATATTAGTAAACTTCTCGTCGTATGCCTCACTCCATAGAACGCTTCCGTCCTCCACATTGAGGAGTCGGACCGTGACGCGCACCTCATCACCCCACCTTTGGATGGTGCCGTCGACGACAGAATCCGCCGAAAGAGCCTCTCCCGCGGTTTTGGCATCCTGGTCCAACGCTGTGAAACCACGAACGGAGCTAAGGGGTCGAACTATCAGACCCGGAATGGTGCCCAGCCTGGAGATAAGAGCATCGGCCATTCCTAGTTCGAGTGATTCGTCTCGATAATCCGAAACGAGAGGTCTGAATGGCAGGATCGCGACCGTCCGGAAAGGCTCCTGTTTGTCTGAGTTTGCCCTTCTGGTCACGAAGTAGGCGCTCGTCGCGATCAGCAGCAGGATCACAGCGACCAACAAAAACAGTGCCGAACGGGGCGAACGGTTCCCGCCATAAGCAGCCGGGACATCCGTAACCTTCGCCTCATTCGATGTCATTTCGACGTCGGCGACAAACTTATACCCCTGGCCCGGCACCGTAACGATAAATCGGTGGCTCGCCAGAGCGTCACCCAGAACACGGCGTAATACCGAAACATTTTTGTTTAGGTTGTTTTCCTCGACGATCGAGTCAGACCATATGGCCGACATCAGCTCGTCCTTTCCGATCAAACGTCCAGCATTGCCGACGAGGTAAAGAAGGGTGTCAAAAGCCTTCGGAGGTAGGGCGACACGCTTGCCGGCGGGGTCATGCAAAAGCCTTCTGGCAGGATCCAGACGGAAACCGCGAAAACTGTAAACCCATGGATCGCTTTTACTTGGCGTCACAGTCATAAATACTCAGAAACATTCATGGAAACGAAAGACTTCTTTGGCTGAGCGAGCAGATTATGACACCCATCGATGGGGTTTCAAGTTATTTCCATCGAAATATCTAAAAACAAGAGAGGTAGAAAATTATGAACAGCAGAATGATGAAGCGGATCCTGTCCGCGTCAATAACACTATTTACCCTGGTCGCCTTCGCTCAGCTCACGTCGTATTCTCAAAAGTCCGCCGACGAGGCAGAGAGCGATTTCTCGCAGCTTTCGCTGGCGGACGGTGGAAAAGGGTCTCGGGCAATCGAAGGCACCTGGAACGCTTTGGTTACGATACGCAACTGCCAGACGGGCGACGCTATCGCCGCATTCAAAGCAATGGACCTCTTCATCCAGGGTGGTGCGGTTGTCGACACAAACTCGGCGCCACCGAACACTCGCGGTCCCGGTTTTGGGTCATGGGAATTTGTCGGGAATCAAAATTTCCGATCGACGATCCGTTTCTTTCTCTATAGCCCGGATGGCTCATTTGCAGGCGTGCGAAGGATCGCGCAGAACATCTCTCTAGATGAAGAAAACAATTCTTGGATGAGCTCGGTGGCAATAACTGTGTATGACCCCGCAGGAAATCTCGTAACAACTGCGTGCGCGACGTCTATGGCGACCCGCGCCCAGTGATAGAACTGTAGTGAACGGTCGCGGAGAAGGAATCGGCGCGCCGTCAGGAGAAGCTCCCCGGTCCTCCCTAAAAATCTGGCTTTAGTGGAATGCCTCGAGAGGCGTTCCGCTAAAGCCGATTTCTCACCCAGGGTCGGCGGCTAGCTGATGTCATTTGGAAACGACGCAAACAGCCCTCGCTACTCCATCTCGGTCTCGTCGATATCAAAATTCGCGTACACCTTCTGGACGTCGTCGTTGTCGTCTAGCGCCTCGTACAGCTTCATCATCGTCTTCGCGTCGGCACCGGTGAGGGCGATGTAGTTTTGCGGGATCATCGAAACTTCGGCCGCCTGCGGTTCGATTCCAGCTTTTTTGACCGCCTCGTTAACAGCTTCGAAATTGTCCGGCGATGTGTAGATCTCGAAAACATCGCCTTCATCCTGCATGTCGTCGGCACCCGCCTCGATCGCGATCTCAAAAAGCTCGTCCTCGCTTTTCGCGGCCTTATCCACGACGATGTAACCCTTCTTGTCGAACATCCAACCAACTGAACCCGATTCACCCATGTTGCCGCCGTTCTTCGAAAAGATGTGGCGTATTTCGGCGACGGTTCGGTTGCGGTTGTCGGTCATCGCTTCGACCATCACCGCGACCCCGTTTGGACCGTAGCCTTCGTAGACGACCTCGTCGTAGTTGGCGCCCTCGCCTTCGCCCATACCGCGCTTGATCGCGCGGTCGATCGTGTCGTTCGGCATGTTCTGCGCCTTCGCGTCGGTAACTGCCTTGCGTAGCCGTGCGTTCGAATCGACGTCACCGCTACCGCCGGTGCGCGTTGCGACCGTGATCTCCTTTATCATCTTGGTGAAGATCTTGCCCCGCTTTGCGTCGAGTGCTCCTTTCTTATGCTTGATCGTGTGCCACTTGGAGTGTCCTGACATTGCTTACAAGTTTCCTGGTTCAAAGTTTCTCGTTCAAGGTTAAGAGTTCATCTACTCAGCAACATCAACGCTGAACTTCAAACTCGAAACTCGGAACTGTTTGATCGAATGCAAAACTATATCACGGCAGGATTTTGCGCGTAAAACCGTAACAATTCAGACGGAGTTCATTGTGAATTTACGCCAATTTAAATGCACCAGCGTCTAATCTTGAGGCGGAACGTTATGAGTCGGATATTTTCTACGGTTGTAGTTTTGGCGATGATACTTTTGGCCCTCGTGATTTGCGTCAGACAAACGCTTGCGATGCGCGAAGGTTTGGGTGATCAGATCACGATGATCCTGCTTTCGCTCGAGGCTGTCTTCGGAGTGATGACCCTCGCCGGCTGCGTATCGTTACTGCATCAGCGGTACTTTCGACAACGCCAGATCATTCGCTCAGGAGGCTCCGAAGCTGCTCAGCAGTTACGCCGTCTATTCTTAGCCGTTTGGTCCTAGAAGTCTCACCTCTTTCGATCATTACCGCAGATTTCGGAACGCCGAGTTTCTTGGCGAACAACTTGATGAGCTCAGCATTCGCAGCGCCGTCGACCGGCGGTGCCGACAACTTCACTTTCAGCGCGCCCTCATATTCTCCTGCGATCTGGCTTCGCGAGCTCCGGGGAATGACATGCACTCCAAAAGTAACGGTGCCTTCTTTTTCGAGGATGTTCATTACGCGATCTGAGCAGCGCTAGGAGGCCGGGCAGATACGGACCTTTATTTCTTTCGTTCTTGCGCTCGATCAACGTCTCGCGGCCACCGGCGATCGTTTATCGCACACCAAAAATATTCAGAACGAATGCTTGAAGAAAGCCGATAAGTATCAATACGAGCATCGCGGAGATATCAAAGATCCCGATCGTTGGAATGAGTTTTTGGACCGGAAGCATTATTGGATTTGTCACGCGCATGACAAATCCGAGAAATGTACTACGTGTAAATACAAACCATGAAGAAATAAAGCGAATAAATATAAACAGGACGAGGATGCTCAGTAGGGCATACAACGTAATACCGATGAGCTTCTTCGGATTGGCCTCCCCAATGGACTCGGTTAGTTTGTCGATAATGAAAAATGTGTTCCCGATTATCTGACTCGCAAAGTATATGAGAACGAGCGCGATCAACATCGTCAGAAGCGGCGCGTATCGCGAGTCGATCCGGAAGGTCGCAAGAAATCTCGCCGCCGGATATACAAAGCGTTCCGTGATCTTTCGTATCTTAAATCCGAACCGTCCGACGGCACCGAACGGATTCGGATCCGCATAGTTGAAAATCATGCGGAGAGCCAGAAGAACTGCGAAGACCAGGAACGCGCCCCACAGGATCAACCAGACAATTGGATAAACAGTATTTGAAAGCATAACTAACTACATACGACTTCTCTCGCCAAAGATCGCCGTCCCAACCCGAACCAAGGTCGCGCCTTCCTCAATAGCAATTTCGAAGTCATGACTCATTCCCATCGAAAGCTCTCCCCGTCCGTTTGCAAAGACTCTTTGCGATGCAAGATCGTCCCGGATCTCGCGGAGACGTTTAAAGTAGGGTCGCGCATCTTCGGGGTTTTCAAAATACGGCGGCAGGATCATCAAGCCTTCGAACCTTAGCCGAGCGCATGAGCTCAAGTATGAAACCAACTCCGGTAGATCGATTTCAGCAACGCCTGATTTAGTTGTTTCCCTCCCGAGATCGACCTGAATAAAAACAGGAAGCGTCGAACGATCTGTTTCAACACAAATACGCTCGAGCCGCGTCGCGAGTTCAAGCGAGTCGATAGAGTGAATCACATCGAACAACTGCACTGCACGCCGCGCCTTGTTTGACTGCAGATGTCCGATCAAATGCCACTCAGCCCGATCGCGGCCGATCTCGGTGATCTTGTCGTCGGCTTCCTGAACTTTATTCTCGCCGAAGAAAGTTACCCCGGCGCCGATCGCCTGGTTTACAACGGATGCCGGATGCGTCTTACTGACAGCAACGAGCTTTATTTCAGTCGCCTCGCGCCCGGCGCGCAAAGCCGCTTTACTGATCCTGTTTTGGACCCCGGTTAAGTTGGCACGCAAATCGATCGGCACAGCCTGACTATATCAAACGCCAGACGCAATCTTGAATTTCGCGGGTCTAATTAGTATTCTCAATGTTCGCTCGTGCGGACGTGGCGGAACTGGTAGACGCGCAGGTCTCAGAAGCCTGTTGCCGCGAGGCAGTGGAAGTTCGATTCTTCTCGTCCGCACCATTTGTTTTTGGCTCTTTGGAAAAAGCCATAACTCTAGACTAATCGATCCGGGAGTCGTCGTTGTTAAGTAGCGGCTCCCGGATTCATATCTTTAAAGCTAGTGTTATAGGCCACTCAAATAACGCCCAGGCACAGTCTTACGTGAGCCTGAATCAAATATTTGAGAGTACGTCGGCAGCACTCACCCATTGAACACCCGGATAGCGATCGTTATCGAGTTTCTCGTTGTGAGCGCTGAACATGCTGTGCAGGTATTGCTTATTCTGCCAAGCGGGAAACACCTCGACTTCGCCCGCCGGGTTTGCCGCGCGTTCCTTTTTGTTGGCAGCGGCGAACTCTTCTAGACCGCCCATCGCGATGAGTTTGAATTCCTTTTTTTTAACTTCCCCGCCGATTGCTGCAAGGTCTTTTGGGCTGACTTGGAAACTGGCGATACGCAAGACGCGTGGAGCATCTGAGTCGAGGGCGGCGGCGGCTGTGTAATCTGCCGTGTTGTCCATCGAGGTGAAGTCCATTTTCCAATCCGGGTCGTCGCCCCAATATCCGACGGTGTAGTTTCGGAAATCGTAAATGGGCGTCCCGTAACCCAGGACATCCGTGAACGCCCCGTTCATTATCGAGGTCGCCGCGATCGGTGCTTTGTCGAGGGTTCTGTGAAATTCTTTTCTCAAATCGAAGTTTCGGTTGTCGCCTTCCGGAAGCCTAGAGAAATCAACGGCGAAATCGGACGGGATGAAACGCGGAACGCCGGCCGCTAACGCCGAGTTGAGTAATTTAATTTGCGCATCAACGATGACGTCGCGGAGTCCGGACAGGGCGGAAACGACGCATGATACGCCCTCGTTCGCACTCTTTAGCTCGTTGACGTTCAGCATATCGACGGACACCACTTCCGCACCGACGTCCTTCAATTTTTCAATCTTTTCACTCTCGGTCCCGTTACGAACGATTGCTCGAACCTGCGATCCTCGTTTGATCAAGTCTCTGACGATGCGTCCGCCGAGATTCCCCGTCCCGCCCGCTACCAAGATGATGTGTCTCGTGATGTTCATTTACCTAAAATAAAAATTTCCGCGACCACCTTGGGCGCCTTTGTGTCGTCGGTTGATAACAACACGTACCACAGTTTTTCGGGTAAAGGACTCCCGACTGAACATAAATCTTTTTCGTGATCTCGCGATTATTAGATTCCATCAGCCAACCGGATTCCGTAAAATATCTCGAACCCCGAGATTGCTCATCCGGTTCTTATTGAATGAGACGTTGAACATTCTGAACGGGCCAACAACAACGGGAAGCCAGCAAGAGCTTACGCTGCCGCTTCAGCTCTGAACTCTGAACCCACACCTCACAATGCGAACGAAATTTACTTCGGCGATCAAATCCCATCAGCAGACATTCGGTATCGAGTTACCGGAGGACAAGATAAACCGCTTGGCGGATTATTACGAGCTGATCCGGGAGCACAATCCCATACTTCATCTGGTCGGCCCCTGCACGCCTGAGGAGTTCGCGACGCGGCATGTCCTCGAGTCGTTGACATTGCTTGAATTTCTTCCGGCTGACGCGCGTTTCGCCGATATCGGAGCCGGTGCCGGCTTGCCCTCCATCCCGTGCCTTATCGCACGCGAAGATCTGAAAGCGGTGTTGATTGAATCAAAAGAAAAAAAGACAGACTTTTTGCGCGAGGCTGGAACAAAACTCGGACTGGAAGAGCGGTCTAAGGTGATCAACAAACAATTTTCCGAAGTGACACGGCCGCATGTCTCGCATGTTACCTGCCGCGCTCTCGATAAATTTACGGAGAGGCTTCAGCGGCTATTAAAATGGTCCGGCGAGCGCGAACTACTTTTCTTCGGAGGCCCGGCTTTGCGCGACGAAATGAAAAGACTTGGATTGCGATTTCAGGAGAAGCTCATGCCGCTATCCGAGCAGCGATATCTTTTTGTCGTTCAACCGAAAGAACAACCTCGCTAAATTATTTCCCGGCTTTCTCTTTCGCGATCGATTCATCAACGTTCTGCTCGAGCACGTCCAAGGGCACTGCACCGCTCAACAGCACAACATCGTGAAATGCTTTTAGGTCGAACTTAGCTCCTAAAGCGGCGCGCGATCGCGATCGCAACTCCTTGATCTTCAGCTCTCCGATCTTGTAAGCGAGCGCCTGGCCCGGATCCGATATGTACCGATCGATCTCATTCACGATGTCCTGATCGGTCTTCGCCGCATTGTCTTTGAAATAGTCGATCGCCTTTTGCCGGTCCCATTTGTAATAGTGCATGCCGGTGTCTACCACAAGCCTCACGGCGCGCCACATCTCGTATGTCAGCTGGCCGAATTTGTCGTACGGATCCACATAAAGCCCCATCTCTTCACCCAGCGATTCCGAGTAAAGCCCCCAGCCTTCGATAAAAGCGGTATAGCCGCCGTACTTTCGAAAGTTCGGCATCTCGCCCATCTCCTGCTGCAAGGCCAGTTGAAAATGATGCCCGGGAACCGCCTCGTGGATCGAGAGCGCCATCATTTCCCATTTCGGCCTCGTTTCAGGTTTGTAAAGATTGACGTAAAAATAACCAGGCCGCGATCCATCGGCGGCGGGCTGATTGTAATAGGCGGTCGTCGTGTCAGGCGCGATCTTGTCGGGAATCGGGATAACTCCGTAAGGCGTGCGCGGAAAGGTGCGAAAGACTTTCGTCGTTTCGGGATCGATGCGTTTTGCAATTGCGCGATATGCATTCAAAAGCTCGTCGGGTGTTTTGTAGAAAAACTTTGGATCAGAACGAAGATAGGTAAAGAATTCGTGAAGAGTTCCGCTGAAACCGACCTGCGTTTTTACTTTTTCCATCTCGGCCCGGATCCTGGCGACTTCGGACAGGCCTTTTTCGTGAATCTGCTGCGGCGTTAGATCGGTTGTCGTGTGAAAGCGGGCGAGGAATTCGTAGATCTTGTCGCCGCCCTTCATCTGCCAGATCCCGGCCTGCGGATAACTCGCCGGCA
>JBDTMK010000020.1:0-18345 GCA_039934315.1 Pyrinomonadaceae bacterium
GAAGAGTCCTTCAGAGCCGACGAAGAGGCCGACGAGATCGGGCCCGATTCCTTCGTGCTGGATGCAGGAAGCGGGACCGGAATCGTGACACTTGGATTTCAGGACGCCGGCTTTCGACCGTGCAAGACCGTAGCGTTCGACCTCTCCGGCAATTCGCTGAAGATCGCCCGCGAACAGTTTGGAAAAGAAAAGAAGATCGATGCATCGAACATCGAATCGGTCCAGGGAAATGTTCTTCAGCTTCCGTTCGCTGACAACATGTTCGAGCTCGTGCTGACGTGCGGCGTTCTTGAATACGTTTCGCTGGACGCCGGACTGAGAGAACTGAGCCGTGTTCTGAAACCCGGAGGCAAGCTCGTCTTCATTCCCGTCAAACCTTCTTTCGTCGGAGCCGTTTTGGAACTCCTTTACAACTTCAAGATTCATCCATTGAAAGATGTCGAGCGCATCTCGAGCCGCTATTTTAATATCGTCGGCAATCACGAATTTCCGGTCGCTGAGCCGATGGGTTGGTCGAAGACGATCTTTCTGTTGGAGAAGAAGGGTTAGGAGTCTGTCATTGGCTATTGGTCATTAGCCATTAGTCATAAGTCATTTAGGCTTAGTGGCACACTGAATTCCAAATTACAAATGACAAAGGAAAAAGGACAAAAGACAAATGACAAGTGCCGGAGCCAAACAACAAATGACTCTACCCTTGATCATCGCCCATCGGGGCGCCAGTGCGACGGCGCCGGAGAATACTTTCGCGGCCTTTAAACGCGCGATCGAATCAGGAGTGGACGGAGTCGAATTCGACGTGCGGCTTTCGAAAGACGGCGTGCCGATGGTCATCCACGACGCGACTCTACTGCGCACGGCCGGAAGAGATGAACATGTCGCGGCATTAACCGCGGACGAACTTTCACGCGTCTACGTTGGCTCGTGGTTCAACGCAGCTCACCCAACGCGTGCCCGGCCGGAGTTTTCTGCGGAGCGAATTCCTTCCCTTAGAACAGTTCTGCAACTTCTGAAAAATGTTCCAGGTCCGATATACGTCGAGCTAAAAACCGAAGCGGATGACGAAGTTCCAGCTTTGGTCGAAGGGGTCTGTCGGGAGATCGCGGGCTCACCGGTGCTTGAAAAGATAATCGTAAAAAGCTTTCGCCTCGAAGTTATCCCACGTACGCGTGCGGTGTTGCCGGGCGTTCGAACAGCGGCCCTTTTTGCGCCCAAGGTTATGCGGCTGCTCCGAAAGGAAAAGTATTTGATCGACATTGCACGTGAGCTAGGCGCCGATCACCTCTCGCTGCACAAATCCCTGGTTAGCCGGAAGCTTGTGGCCAAAGCTGAAAAATTTGGAATGCCCGTCACGATATGGACCGTCGACCGTGCAAGCCGGATCCAGCGAGCCGCGAAGCAGGGCTTATTCGCGATCATCACAAACGACCCGGTGCCAATGCTGGCAGAACGCGAGTCTATGCAGCAGCACCAAGAATCCTATGGTCTCTAAAAGCAGGGCGACGGCGTTCCCGATAATTGGTTGCAAGCTGAATGATAGAAGCGGCGAGTTTGTCCGAATTCGGCTTGGTTATGTATCCCGCAGCCCCGGCCGCCATGCCTCTCTCAATATCGTCGACATGCGCGTTAGCTGAATAAAAGAGAACGGGTATCCGGGGGTCAATAACCCTGAGCGTCCGGCAGAGGGCCATCCCGCTCCCGTCCGGCAAGCCACTGTCGAGCAGATAGAGATCGAACCGCTCTGATCCCGCTCTTTCGATTGCTTCTCCGGCGGTTGCCGCTGACTCGACCGCTATCCCCGACAGGCCGAGTATAAGTTTTATCATCTCAGAAGAATCGCGGTTGTCCTCGATGTACAGAACGCGTAGACGTTCGTCGTAGCTCATGGGCACTCCTTCGACCATCTGGCCTTGCGTGGCGAGACGGCCCGGAGGCCAAAAGCGGCTTCCGGGCTTCATATTTTTCCCTGACTCGATGTATGAGGGTAAATTAACTCTCTCTCTCTCTCTCTCTCTCAGACGCCCAACTGCGATCGTCTTGCGTGACAAGCGTCACTATCGATGCGGTTCTGACGGCTTTCATCGATCCAGTCTTTTACCGTCTCCGCTATCGATTGCACCTTTAGCTCTCGATCCAGACGGAATCTCAGGCACTGCCTTTCGTTTCATGAGCCTGATCACTGTTTTTGTACGTTTAATGCGTCCCTGAGCAACCAGCTTGAAGAACGAAAGATGGTGCTAGGTAGTCCTCTCAGCATTGTTGAACTCTTCGAGTCTAGCCAACTTCGACAGCATCATCCGTGCGCTTGCGCACACATAAACCACTTTAGCCACGCAGATTGCGGACGGGGCCGAAAAACTTCCTCTATGTGATGTGATATACTTGTCGCACTTCAGAAAGGGTCGTTGACAGTTAGCCAACTACTATGAGCGTCAAGCACACGGATGACGCGGTGATGAATCACCTGATCGCGGCACTGCCCGAGGATGAATTCATCCGCATCAAACCCACCCTCGAGCCAGTGTCCTTGACGCTGGGTGAGGTGATCTATGAGTCGGGTCAGCAGCTGAACAACATCTACTTCCCGACCACTGCTATCATTTCACTGCTTTATATAATGGAGAATGGCTCGACGGCCGAGATCGGCATGTCGGGTAATGACGGACTGGTTGGGATCGCTCTCTACATGGGCGGCAGCACGACACCGAGCCGGGCCGTTGTGCAGAGTGCCGGTAATGCCTTCAGGATGCCCTCTAGCGCGCTCCACGATGAGTTCAGTCTCGGCGGTGTGTTTCAAAAGATACTCCTGCGTTACACACAGTCTTTGATGACCCAAATCTCTCAGACCGCCGTTTGCAATCGACTTCACTCGGTCGAACAACAACTCTGCCGCTGGCTGCTGATCAACCACGACCTTCTTCAAACCAACAAACTGATAATGACGCACGATCTGATCGCAAATATGCTCGGCGTGCGGCGTGAAGGAGTTTCGATAGCTGCCGGACACCTGCAGCAACTGGGACTGATCAAGTACGTCCGTGGAACGATCACCATGATGAATCGTGACGCGCTGGAACGTGCCGCCTGCGAATGCTATCGAGTAGTGAAGGACGAATACGATCGCCTGCTTGGAAAATATATTTCGAAAAATCGTTGAGGTTAGTAACTGCTAATCGCGTCTTTCCGCTTGCGTGGGAATGAACGAACGATACGATCCGCATAACTATTACTTCCGGGTTGCCAGCGTGGGTATCAGGACGGTACGAACTACCAATCTCAGATCGACTAGAGCGGCGATTACCGTACGGAACACGACAGGGCGGACGATGAATATTCTTGCCTCGATGCTTGGCTCAATTCTGAATGTTCAGAGTTACTAAGATAGGCATCTTAGGTTGAGGCGTTTCTCGTATGGGTTAGTGAACCGATTTTGAGTTCGGGTCCCCGAGTGAAATACCCAGAGCCTTTTTTCTCCCCTACCGCGGCGATTTTCGCTTTTCCGTCTGCTTGCTCCACGTCTCCTTTCGGCATAAACTTCCTGTATATACGGACAGTTGCCAGTGCGAAGAGCGATATTTAATGAAAATTTATAACGATATTTTAGGCCTCATCGGAAATACCCCGCTAGTTCAGGTCAACCACATTACAAAGCAGCACAAGATCAAGGCGAAGATCCTGGCAAAGATGGAGAGCCTCAATCCCGGCTATTCAGTCAAAGACCGGATCGGGATCTCGATGATCGACTGGGCCGAGAAAGAAGGCGTTCTCAAAAAGGGCGGAATCATCATTGAGGCCACCAGCGGAAACACGGGTATCGGGTTAGCTCTGACCGCAGCGGTGCGAGGATACAAATGCATTTTCGTTTTGACCGATAAGGTTTCCGTTGAGAAGATGCGGTATCTGAAATCGTTAGGCGCGGACATCGTCGTGTGCCCGGCGGCGGCGAAGCACGGAACGCCTGACCATTACGTCGAGACCGCAAGACGCATCGCACAGGAGACCCCGAACTCTTTCTATCCTGACCAGTACAATCACCCGGCGAATCCGGCGGCCCACTACCAAACGACGGGTCCTGAGATTTGGGAAGACACTGAAGGAAAGATCACGCACTTTGTTTCTGGCGTTGGCACCGGCGGAACCATCACCGGCACCGGCCGATACCTGAAAGAAAAAAATCCGAAGATCCGGATCATCGGTGCTGACCCATACGGTTCCATTTTTAAGAGCTACAAAGATACCGGGCACGTTCCGGAAGCTACGCCGTATCTTGTAGAAGGTATCGGGCAAAGCCTTCCCGTCGGCAACGCCGACATGAGCGTCATCGACGAGATCATCAACGTTACTGATCGTGAATCGTTCGAGTTGGCGCGACTGCTGTCTCGTCGCGAAGGGATTTTTTGCGGCGGTTCGACGGGGACGAATTTCGCCGCCGCGCTAAAGGTTGCGAAAGATCTGGATGAAAGCGGGCTCGTCGTCTTTATCGTCTGCGATACGGGTGAGCATTACCTGACTAAGTTCCATTCGGACGAATGGATGAAGGAAAAACTTTTACTCGAGCCGCAGCGGATCACGGCCGGCTTGATAAACGAAACGAAAAACGGCGGTGCGCCGGTCGAGCTTATATTCGTCGCCCCCGAGGACACGGTCGGATTTGCACTCGAGAAAATGTCTGCGAGCGGCGTTACTCAAATACCGGTTCTTGAAGAGAACCGCTCGGTTGGAAGCCTCCGCGAAAGCCGCGTCCTGACCAAACTGTTGAGCAACCGCGATCTGATCGATTCACCGGTACGCGACGTCATGGACGAGAGCTTTCCGGTTATGGAAATGGACACGAGCCTGCGCGAGATCAAGGCGAAACTGCAGAAAGCGCCGGCCGTGTTGATCGAAGATTTCAAGCGCATCACCGGCATCATTACGCGCTCGGACGTACTTGATCTGCAGAAGTAGAACCTCTTTCAGGAGGAAATGCTATGGACGACAAAGCGAACGGCGTTGTGGAGGCCGCGGACGATGAAGATCTGAGCACGACGGCTCCGAACCCGCGACCCAACGTCTGGAAGATGCCCGAGCCCGTTTTTCAAAAAACCAGCGGGCGTTTGCCTGAGCGTTTCGAGACAAAATTTTTCGCTGAGTCGGAGACACAAGAAAGTCCGAAGCCAGTTGGTACCAGCGATCCAAACCCAATACCGCAAGTCGAGCAACCGGTAAAGAGCGCGACATTAAGAATAGTTTTAGTCTTGCTAGGTGTCGCAGCTATGATCGGGTTTCTGATCCTGTTCTTGACGATCCTTTACTTCTTTTTTCTACGCTAGGTTTCTCGGACTAACCACTACGTAACATTTCGACCACCAAAAGACCTTCCACAGCCCGAGGCCTGGGTCGATCTACGGATGTGTCATATCTTCCGGCTTCACCAGCTCGTCAAACTTCTCCGCGTCAACCAAACCTAGTTCGACCGCCGAATCCTTCAGCGAGATCCCCTTCTTATGCGCGTTCTTTGCGATCTTTGCCGCGTTGTCGTAACCGACGTGCTGATTTAATGCCGTGACGAGCATCAACGAATCTTTCAGGTAATGGTCTATGCGGTCTCTATTGAGCTCGATCCCGTTGATGCAAAATTCGACGAAGGTTCGGCATGCATCTTTCAGCAGCCGCACCGAATGCAGAAAGTTGTGGATCATGACGGGTTTGAAAACGTTGAGCTCGAAGTTCCCCTGCGAGCCCGCGAACCCGATCGCGGCATCGTTGCCCATCACCTGAACGGCGACCATCGTCATCGCTTCGCTCTGTGTCGGGTTGACCTTGCCGGGCATGATGGACGAGCCCGGTTCGTTTTCCGGCAGTGAGATCTCGCCGATACCGCATCGCGGACCTGAGCCAAGCCAGCGGATGTCATTGGCGATCTTCATCAAGCTTCCGGCAAGCGTCTTCAAGGCGCCGGATGCAAATACGATTTCATCATGCGCCGACAGCGCCGCAAATTTGTCCGGATGAGATTTAAAAGGAAGTCCCGTGAGCTCCGCTATCTGTGCCGCGGCCCGCGTTGCAAATTCAGGATGCGCGTTCAGACCGGTGCCGACAGCCGTTCCGCCGATCGCGAGATCGAGCAGGCCCGGCATGACGGCTTTCAGCCGATCGATGTCACGCGCTACCAAACTCGCCCATCCGCCGAACTCCTGGCCGACGGTCAGTGGTGTCGCGTCCTGTAGGTGCGTCCGGCCAATCTTCACAACGTCCGCAAATTCTTTCGCCTTGGCGTTGATCGCATCGCGCACATTTTCGACTTCCGGGATCAGCGCGGTCATTCGTTCTGAGGCGGCAATATACATCGCCGTCGGGAATGTATCGTTCGACGACTGTGACATATTGACGTCATCGTTCGGATGAACGGGCTTTTTCGAACCCATCTCTCCACCGGCCATTTCGATCGCACGATTCGAGATGACTTCGTTCGCATTCATGTTCGTCTGCGTTCCGCTACCGGTTTGCCAAACACGAAGCGGAAAATGCGCATCGAGTTTCCCGTCGATCACTTCATCCGCGGCTCGAACGATCAGATCGCGCTTGTCGGCGGTCATGAGGTCGGGCTTTAAATCGTGGTTGACGATGGCGGCCGCCTTTTTTAAGACACCCAGCGCCCGGATCATCTCACGCGGCATTACATCGAATCCGATGTTGAAATGGTGCAGGCTGCGCTCGGTCTGAGCTCCCCAATATTTGTCGGACGCTACCTCGACCGGACCCATCGAATCGCTTTCCTTACGTGTCCCCACGGCTTTCTCTGTTGCTTCTGACATCAAGTTCCTTGTTTCGAAAAAGTGAAGAATATCCGCATCAATCTTACCCCGAAAACTGTGACGCAAAAACTCTTGACAAGCTTTTGCATCGGTCTTACCCTAGGTCAACCAGCCATCGTGGTTCTCACCGCAATTGTCCTTTATGGAAAATGTAAAGCTTCTATTTCAGCTCTATCTGCGTCCTGCCGCCGCGATGAGCGAGATTATGGACAAAGGCAGCTGGCTGTTTGCCGGGATGCTGGTGCTCCTCATCTCAATAGTATTTTTCGCAACAGTAAATAGTAAACTCCACGACCTGTATCGCATCCCGGCACTTTCCGAATATTACCAGCCCGATCCTGAAACCGATTTCGATTCGCCGGCCGCCGAAACCGAATACAAGAGGTCCTACGAAAATTATCAGAATGCTTTGGCGTCGAGGCATACCATTCCTTTACTAGGCGACAGGTTCTTCAAATTCTTTTCGTTCGATCCGAGCGCGTTCTATCAACCACTGTTAGCCATCTCGATCTTCTACGTGCCGGTCCTTATTCTTCTAATCTCCATCTTCAGCCCGATCGGCAGCTTCAGGCTCGTGTTGCAGCGCGACTACGGAACACTCGCCTCATGTTCACTCATGGCTTGGAACGCGTCCCATCTACCGTTCGCGATCGTCGGGGCCGCGCTCTTTACGAGCGCCGGGTCGCCCATCATCTATCTGGGGATATGGGTCGCCAGCAGTTTGCTGTTTGGGGTATTTATGGTCTTCGCATTGCGGACCGCGCTCGGTGTCAATTATGGAGTGGTGGTCATTGCGGTCGCGATCGGGTGGTTCGCATTTACGATCGCGATGTACGTGTTCCAATTCGTTTCGCCTTGGATGCTGTCGCCGTTTCTCCTCTTTTTTGTGATCTTTTATTTTGGCGCATCTCTCGGCGGCGAAGTCCGCGGATTCGGCAATGCGCTTCGTTCGAGACAGAATTTCAAACGGTTCCTGCACACCGCGACCGTCAATCCGAAAGACGCAGATGCGCATGTGCAGCTCGGATTGATCTATCAACAGCGACGTCAGGATGCGAAGGCTCTCGAGCATTTCGCAAAAGCTGTTGAGATCGATGCGGAGGAGATCGACGGAAACTACCATCTCGGCAGGATCGCCAGAGAGAGTGGCGAACTGCAAAAAGCTCTGGACCATTTCGCGATCGTCGTCGAGCAGGATGACAAATACGCGCTCAACGAGATCTGGCGTGAGATCGGCGTGACGTATCTCGACGCTAACATGTACAACGAAGCTACCGACGCCCTCGAGAAGTTTGTAGATCGCCGGCCGGTTGATCCTGAGGGATTGTATTATCTCGGCCGCGCTCTGAAGGCCGATGGAAATTCCGATCGCGCACGTGAGATGTTCGAGCAGGCGATCGACTCGGTCAACATCTCACCCGCCTATCGACAACGCGAGATCCGGAAGTGGAAGAAGATGGCTGAGAAGGAAATCTAAGGGGATTTGGGATTTGGGATTTGGGATTGCGGATTGCGGATTTCAAATTTCAAATTTCAAATTTCGGGAGCGGTCGCACGGTCTGTTCACAAATCAGTTGTTCCCTTCCGGGTGTTTCGCAGGTGAAGGACCTACTCCGATTTCTTGTATACCGCAACGAACCTCGGGATCGGCGGATCTTCATCGCCGTCCATGGTCCGAAAATCCTGTTGCTTCAGGCCGAGAGTTTCGAACCTCGATAGATCCTTTTGTGACAGAGCCCAAGGCAGTTCGACCGGCTGCTCGTCGTCCTCTCGCCCGCGTGTGACGATCACCAATTCGCCTTCGTCCGCTACAAACGCCGCGATCGAATCGATCACTTGTTCGCGCATCTCCATCGGCAGAGGCTGGATGGTGTAGATCTCGACCACGAAATCGAACCCGCTCTTCGCGCCATTCGACGCGATCCACGCACTCGGTGGCTCAAACAGGTCAGCTACTTCGAATTGAATGTCGGTATCAGCGTGCAAACGCTTCGCCCATTCGATCGCGGTCGGCGAAATATCGAACGCGTTGACTTTGAATCCGAGATCGTCCAGATATTTTGCGTCGTCGCCGAGCCCGCATCCGACTACGAGCGCCGTTCGACCATCGCCCTTCAGTTTGACGCCCTCGGCCCATTCGCGAAAGAACCTGTTCGGCTCGAGGTCGGCCCACGGAATTTGTTCGTTGTCGCCCGCAGCTTCGGAATAGAAAGCTTCGAACCAGCCGAAGCTATCGCCACGGTCGGCAAACTCAGCCGCCAATTCTCGCGCACGTGCACGTCGCTGTTCTAACGGATCGTCACTCATTCGATCGGTGCTCCGGATTCCTTCCACGATTTCCATCCGCCGGCCATCGACCAGACGTTCGTATAACCCATCTTCTGGAGCATGTCGGCCGCGAGTGCGGAGCGATATCCTCCACCACAATACAAGATCAGCTCTGTGTCTTTCTCGGGAAAAGTGTGGATGATGTCGCGCTCGATGACGCCGCGACCCATGTGCGTCGCACCGGCAGCATGTGCCGCGTCCCACTCGTTGTCCTCGCGAACATCGATCAATTTCGCGCCCTGCTTCATCTGCTGCCCCGCCTCTTCGACTGGGACCTCTTTGATCCGCGTCTTCGCATCGTCGACGATCGCCTCAAATTCTGCGGAGTGTTTCATTCTGATTTTGGATTTTGGATTCCGCGAAATCCTCTCCTTTCAACTAAGACTATCAGCCCGAGAAATCGCAAATCGCAAATCGAAATTCGAAAATACAGTTGCTGACTTGGACACCTCCGAACTCTTATACTATCGTTATCGTTTTCATATTAGCTTAATTCACGCGAGGTTTAGACTTGTGGCAGATCAATTTGACGTAACTATCATCGGCTCGGGGCCCGGCGGATATGTCGCCGCGATACGTGCCGGACAACTGGGATTAAAAGTCGCAATCGTAGAAAAGGAGCCGGGTGCAAAGCTCGGTGGAACATGCGGTCTTCGCGGTTGTATTCCGACGAAAGCATTGCTGAACGCTGCTCATCTCTATCAGAAAGCAGGCGAGTTCGAGAAGTTCGGTCTGAAAGCAGAAGGCCTGAGCTATGATTTCCCGAGCGTCCAGAAATACAAGGGTGGCGTCGTCGACAAGAACGCCGCCGGCGTGACGTACTTGATGAAGAAAAATAAGGTCACGGTCTTCAACGGATTCGGCAAGATCGTTGGGAAAGGAAAAGTCGAGGTCGCCCTCGAGGGCGGCAAGAAAGAGACGATCGACACAAAGAACATCATCATCGCAACCGGATCGGTCGTGCGGCCGATACCCGGTTTTGAGACAGATGGAAAGCAGGTCGTAAATTCAGATCACATCCTCGAATTGCAGAGTGTGCCGAAGTCGATGATCGTCATGGGCTCGGGTGCAGTCGGTGTCGAGTTCGCGAGCGTGTACGCGCGGTTCGGCTGCGACACGACTGTGATCGAGTTACTCGATCGCATCATCCCGATCGAAGATGCGGATGTCTCGAAGGAACTGCTTCGAAGCTTCAAAAAGCAAGGCATCAAATGCGAGGTCGGGATCAAGCTCGACAAATTGGAGAAGAGCAAGAAAGGCGTTAACGTCTCGGGCAAGAACGCGAAAGGCGATGCGGTTACATTTGAAGCCGAGATGCTGCTCGTCGCAGTCGGCCGCATGCCGTATGTCGAAAATCTCGGACTTGAAAATACGAAGATCGTCGTAAATCCGCGCGGAACGATCAAGGTCAACGAGTATTGCGAGACCGATGAACCGAACGTCTTTGCGATCGGCGATGTCATCGACACGGCATGGCTCGCGCACCTCGCTTCAAAGGAAGGCATACTCGTCGTCGAGAAGATCGCCGGCAAAAAGGTCGAGCCGATCAAACAGAATCTCGTTCCGAACTGCACCTACTGCGATCCCGAGGTCGCTTCAGTTGGATTGACTGAAGCGAAAGCGAAAGAAGCGGGATATGACGTGAAGGTTGGTAAGTTCCCGTTCTCGGCATCGGGCAAGGCGCGAATACTCGGCGAGACCGACGGCTTTGTGAAGATCGTCTCGGAGAAAAAATATGACGAGGTCCTCGGCGTTCACATCATCGGCCCGCATGCGACCGAACTGCTCGCCGAAGCATGCGTCGCGATGGCCCTTGAGTCAACGGCCGACGAACTCGGCCGCATCATGCACGCACACCCGACGGTGAGTGAATCCGTGATGGAAGCGGCGGAAGGCGTCCATGATTTGACGATTCATATGTAGACTTACTGGCGAAGTCGGCGGCGAAGGTCAGAACCGAGAGCGGTAGCGACCGGGTCACCCGCCGGCCTCCTGGTACCGAGTTTAATCAAGGGAAACCCGGTCGCTACCGCTCCCGGTTCTGACCTATGGCCCAAACATCCTACCCAAAAGACAAGATCAAGATCCTTTTGCTTGAGAATATTTCCGACGCTGCGGTCCGTGAGTTGAAGCAGTACGGTTACGGCGAGATCCAAAAACTCAACGGCGCGTTGAGCGAGAAAGATCTGATGAATGCGGTCAAGGGCGTCCACCTTCTCGGCATCCGTTCCAAAACTAAGATCACAAAAAACGTCATCGACGCGGCGGACAAACTGCTTGCGATCGGCGCGTTCTGTATAGGCGTCAACCAGGTCGATTTGAAAGCGGCAACGGAAAAAGGCGTCGCAGTCTTCAATGCTCCGTATTCGAACACCCGTTCGGTTGCCGAACTGATTATCGGTCTGTCCGTGATGCTGATCCGCAAGATCGCCGATAAGAATGCGGCTGCGCATCGGGGCGAGTGGCTGAAGGATGCGACCGGAAGCTTCGAGCTCCGCGGCAAGACGCTCGGCATCATCGGATACGGCAACATCGGCTCGCAGGTCTCGAATATGGCCGAAGCCATGGGTATGCACGTCATCTATTTCGATGTCGCGACAAAGTTGCCCCATGGCAATGCGAAACAGATCCGCGATCTGAAAGAGCTGTTGAAGCAATCGAATATTGTCACGCTCCACGTGCCGTCCGACGCGACGACGCGAAACATGATCGATGCCGACGCGATCAAGTCGATGAAGAAGGGCGCGATCCTGATCAATCACAGCCGCGGCGACGTCGTCGATCTCGATGCGTTACGAAAAGCGGTCAAGTCGGGCAGGCTCAGCGGCGCGGCCGTCGATGTATTTCCCGAAGAGCCTGAGAAAAATGGTGACGCATTTTCATCCGCGCTACAGAATTTGCCGAACGTGATCCTGACTCCGCACATCGGCGGATCGACCGAAGAGGCGCAGGCGAACATCGGTCTCGACGTCACGGCAAAGCTTGTCAAATATCTCGAGCTCGGGACAAGTGAAGGTTCGCATACCGTGCCGCCCGTTTCACTACCACCGCAAGCCGGGACGCATCGCATCCTGCATATTCATCACAATATTCCGGGCGTGCTCGGCGACATCAACTCGCGGCTTTCGAAAGTCGGCATCAACATCGTGGGGCAGTATTTGAATACGAATCCCGATATCGGATACGTGATCCTCGATGTCGAATCGAAGATCTCGAAGGAAGCATTCGAGATACTCAAAGGTATTAAAGGAACGCTGCGAGCGCGGATGGTTTATTGACATACGCCATTAACCGCAGATGACGCGGATAAAAAACATTCGTTGCTCTTATCTTCGCGATCTGCGGTTAATGGCGCCGAATCTGTCGATATGAAGATCGTAATCCCAGGCGGAACAGGTCAGGTCGGCACGGTCTTGGCGAGATCGTTTCACGAAGCTGGCCACGAAGTCGTTGTTCTCGGCCGCCATCCGAAAACCGAGTCGTGGCCCGTTATCATTTGGGATGGCAAAACGGTCGGAGATTGGGAGGACGAGATCGATGACGCAGACGTCGTAATCAATCTCGCGGGCCGTAGCGTCAATTGCCGTTACAACAAAAAGAATCGCCGCGAGATAATTGACTCGCGGATAGACTCGACGAGAATTCTCGGTGCAGCGATCACCAGATCAGCCAGCCCGCCGAAAGTTTGGCTGCAGGCAAGCACCGCGACGATCTACGCACATCGGTTCGATGCTCCCAATGATGATCTAACGGGTATCATCGGCGGTCATGAGCCGGATGCACCCGATACGTGGAATTTCAGCATCGATGTCGCGACGTCATGGGAACGGGCGGCAAATGAGATCGAGACGCCGCGTACTCGGAAGGTCCTAATGCGTTCCGCCTTGATCTTGAGTCCTGACCGTGGCGGAATATTCGATACTCTGCTCGGCCTCGTACGTCTAGGTTTGGGCGGCACTGCCGCGAGCGGTAGGCAATACACTTCCTGGATCCATGATCTCGATTTCATACGCTCGATCTACTGGCTGATCGAGCATGAAGAGTTATCGGGGCCTATTAATTTGTCTTCGTCGAATCCGCTACCGAACAAGGAATTCATGAAGGTGCTTCGCGACGTATACGGAATGCCGATCGGGCTGCCGGCGTTTGAGTGGCAGCTTGCGATCGGAGCTTTCCTGATGCGAAGCGAGACGGAATTGATCCTGAAGAGTCGTCGAGTGGTGCCCAAACTTCTGACCGACACAGGATTCAAGTTCGAATTTCCGGAATGGAAAGAAGCCGCGGAAGATCTCGTGTCGCGATGGAAAAACGCTTGAAGAGCGGGGCGAGCCGCCCTTCCGGACCTGCGAATGTGATTACATTGACCCGGTAAAACATGCGAAGGTGCTGACCACATTCGCAAGTCCGGAAGGCGGGCTTGCCCCACGCTTTTTCGAGCAGGAGGACTTTATGAAATTAACAGGACTAGTATTTTTCATCGTTCTAACATGCCTCATCCCTGTGTCGGCTCAGTGGATCAAACAGTCGGTTAATACCACCGCGAGCCTCCGTGGACTTTCGGTCGTTAGTCAAAAAGTTATTTGGGCGAGCGGCACCGGCGGCACCGTTATTAAAACAATGGATAGCGGGAAGACGTGGAAGGTAATGGCTCTGCCAGGCGCAGAGAAGCTCGACTTTCGAGACATCGAGGCGTTCGATTCAAAAACGGCATACATCCTCAGTATCGGCAATGGCGACTCGTCGCGAATATACAAGACTACCGACGGCGGAGCGACTTGGGAGTCGCAGTTCACAAATAAGGACGAGAAAGCTTTTTACGACGCACTCGCCTGTTGGGACAAAAAGAATTGTATAGCGATGTCTGATCCGGTCGGCGGACACTTTCCCCTGCTTTCGACATCAGATGGCGGGGCGAGCTGGAAGCAGATAACGAGCAAGGATCTGCCCTTGGCGAAGGGAGACGAAGCCGCGTTCGCAGCAAGCGGCACGTGTCTTTACATCGGTCCCACCGGCGTTGCGTACCTTATCTCAGGCGGAAACGACGCTCGCGTATTTCGCTCGACTGATCGTGGTGTGACGTGGATCGTCGCAGATACGCCGATCGTTCGCGGGACTTCGGGCAGCGGGATTTTCTCGATCGCAATGTTCGACTCCAACAAC
Source organism: Pyrinomonadaceae bacterium (assembly GCA_039934315.1). Lineage (GTDB taxonomy): Bacteria > Acidobacteriota > Blastocatellia > Pyrinomonadales > Pyrinomonadaceae > OLB17. The sequence goes on from JBDTMK010000020.1 coordinate 14,286, forward strand.
GGCGTGATCGTCGGTGGAAATTACGAGAAGCCTAGTGACTCAAAAGACAGTTTGGCATTCACGGTAGATGGCGGCGAGAGGTGGAGACCGGGCACCGGATTTGGCGGTTATCGACCGGGAGTAGCCTACGTGGATAAGAAACGTATCGTTGCCGTCGGATCTAACGGAGCGGATCTCACGACGGATGGCGGCAAAACCTGGAAGAAGATTGGTGACGAGAATTTCAATTCTGTCGCGGCGAAAGGAAAGGACGCCGTCTGGGCGGTCGGACCGAAAGGCGGCGTTTACTGGTACCCGGGCCTGACTAAGATAGCGTTGGACTGAACGATGCTTACGAACTGGTACGACATCGTTGGGACGCTCGGGGTCGCGATCATCATCGTGACTTACGTTCTGCTGCAGATAGAGCGCGTTCGCAGCGATCAACTTATTTACTCACTCCTGAATGCGATCGGCGCGGCGCTAATTCTCGTCTCGCTTTATTTCGATTTCAACTTCCCTTCGCTTGTAGTGGAATTTTTCTGGCTTCTGATCAGCCTCTTCGGGATCGGAAAGTATCTTTCAAAGAGGAACGCATGACGGACGCTTTCTTCATTTGCGGCTTTGCGGCTTTGCGGGAAAACCTCCCGTAACTACCTAGGCACTTCATCCTAACCAATACCGTTCCCGCAAAATCGCAAAGCCGCAAAGGAAGAAAATCCGCCGGACCGTCAGCCTCAGGGATAAATTAATCTTGCTTCCTCTGTCCCAACGAAAACCAATTTCCCGAATCGTCTGATCGATATTCGACGCAAAATTCTCGTCGACAAAAAGCTTTGCTCGCACGGCGCGAAGATAAAGATATTGCCTCGGGTATTGGTCCATCTCTGACTGGATAGTACAACCAGCCATGAGCAAGCTAAATCTGCCGGTTGATATTTTTCGCCTTTCGATTAGTCTATTCGTTGGCTAAAGCCAGATGATACGAGTTTTTGATTAGGCCGCTTGGGATCGTTTGGTCATTATCTTCTCGACGTTCCGGCTATCGTGGGGTTTTTCGTTACGGGTGGATTCTGGATATGTTAGTTTCTTGAGATCAATGCAAGGTTTCACAACAGTCCCGTTCAAAACGGAAAGTGAGCACGGTTTGACCCAGGTCAACGGGATCGCGAAGTTTTCGGGCGCCGGTGTGGTGCTTGAGTTCGAATCAAAGCTTTTCGGGTTGATCGGCGGGGGCGTGAAGGAAGTCCTGCTCCCAGTCAATGAGATCCTCGACGTAAGCTTTCGGAAAGGACTCTTTAAACGCGGTGCGAAGATCGTTCTCCGCACAACGACATTCGCTAAACTTGCCGAGCTTCCGAGCAGTGAGGGCAAGCTCACTCTCAAGCTCGTGCGCGAAGATTTCGATCGCGGCCAGGCGGCGGTCGAGCAACTTCAAAAGGATCTGACAACGCATGCAGAATCGCTGCCCCCGCCACGCACTCCAGTCGGCGAATTGTTCGCGGATGAAAGTGAGGGCGAGACTCAAGAACTGAAATAGTAAAGAGATAAATTTATGCCAAAATACGTTATTGAACGAGATATCCCAGGTGCAGGAAACATGTCGGCCGAAGAACTGAACGGAGCATCGGCGAAATCGTGCAGCGTCCTCGACGGTCTCGGGAATGAAATTCAGTGGATCCATAGCTACGTAACCGACGACAAGATCTATTGCGTTTACACCGCGCCGAGCGAAGCGTTGATCGAACAGCACGCACGCGAAAGCGGATTCCCGGCTAACAAGATTTCAGAGGTCAAAGCGATCATCGATCCGACCCGCGCGAAATCCTAGCTTTTCACTTCCTTGCGTGCAGCCTGTGTCTGTTGTTCTGAAACGTACTGACCACGGAACTCTCTGTACACACGGGAACACCCTACATGTCTAAGTCTCGTACCGATCTGGGAGCACTCGTGAGTGTTCACGGCACCTCGCCCGCTGCACTCCAGCGGGCCGCCGTTGTAACGATCCTGTCTTTCTTTTTCTTCCTTGCGATGCTGCTGATATTTTACGTCCGCGACCAGTTCATCTATTTCGTGTTGTCGACGGCGTTTCTCGTCGTTTATATCTTCACGATGATCGGCTGGGTCATGCAGAAGCGAAACGTCGTGTCGATCCATGAGAACGGCATTGCGTATCGGAAGTTCGCGGCCAGATGGGACGAGATCCAGTCGGTAAACGCCGTCGCGGCGTCCGGTATCACCCTCACGAAGTCCAGCGGCGAAACCGTTGTCGTCGGTCCAAACATCGATGGCGTCGATCAGATAGCGATTACAATTAGAAACCGCCTGGCGTAAGTCTGAGCGCAGGCATCCTGCACCGCGTTCACCATTAATCACCGATTTGGGGTATCCTAATTCTTTGAATTTTGAACTTTCCGGAGAGCATATGAGCGTAGAAATCGTAATGCCGCAGATGGGCGAGTCGATCACTGAGGGAACGGTATCGAAGTGGTTGAAGGCGGTCGGAGAGAAGATCGAGAAAGACGAACCGATCCTCGAGATATCGACCGACAAGGTCGATGCAGAAGTTCCGAGCCCAGCGGCGGGGATCCTGCTTGAAATACGGCATCAGGAAGGCGAAACGGTAGAGGTTGGAACTGCTCTGGCAATAATAGGCGCCGAAGGCGAAGTAGCCGGTGCAAGTCCGGAGTCGCAAGAGTCCCAATTCCCTGGTACAGTACCGGCCGCCCCTACGCAAGGAATTTTGGCGCCGGAGCCTGCGAAAGTCGCAGCCGCATCGGCACCAGCAACCGCTGCCGCAAATCCGCAATCCGAAATCCCAAATCCCAAATCCGAAGCCGTCGTCATGCCTCAGATGGGCGAGTCGATAACCGAAGGCACCGTATCGAAATGGCTCAAGGCCGTCGGTGATACCATCGCGAAGGACGAACCGCTATTAGAGATCTCGACGGATAAGGTCGACGCCGAAGTTCCATCACCTGCAGCAGGCAAACTTCTCGAGATAAAAGTTAACGAGGGTGAAACGGTTGAAGTGGGGGCTGTGCTCGCGCTTGTCGGGGCCGAAGGGGGAGCAGTTACCGCAAGTCCGAAGTCCGAAGTCCCAAGTCTCTCGCCGCAGCCTCCGGTCGAAACAAGAGCGGCCGCCGCAACCGCAAATCCGCAACCCGCGATCCGCAATCCGCAATCCGGTAACGGACAGAGCACCAATGGCAGCTCGTCAGTAGATGAGCTTCGTCGGACCAAATCCAGCCCGCTGGTTCGCAACATCGCCAAAGAACATGGTATCGATATCACCCGGATCGGCGGTTCGGGCCTGAGCGGCCGCGTAACGAAGAAAGACATCATGTCGTTCATCGAAACCGGAGCCGCCCTTCGTCCGCAGGATCTACTGCGGAAAGATGCTCCGTCGGCTCCCGCGATTTCCGCTCCGGCAGCGAAGATCGAATACACTCCGACGCCCATTACCGCTTCGGCTGAAGATCGTGTCGAGAAAATGTCGGTGATGCGCAAAAAGATCTCCGAGCACATGACGTTCTCGAAACAAACGTCGGCGCACGTGACGAGCGTTTACGAGATCGACATGACCGGCGTCGCCAGATTTCGTGACAAGAATAAGGCTGAGTTTCAATCCCGCTATGGCACGAAGCTCACGTACATGCCGTTCATCTTTCAAGCAGTGAACGATGCGATCCGGAAGTATCCGATCGTCAACGCCCAGGTCAGCGGAGAGAATATTGTTTACAAGTGCGAGATAAATTTAGGAATGGCGGTCGCGCTCGATTGGGGATTGATCGTTCCGGTGATCAAACGTGCCGATACGCTTTCGCTCTCGGGACTCGCTCTCGCAGCGAACGACCTTGCCGATCGCTCCCGAACGAAGAAACTAAATCCCGACGAAGTCACCGGCGGAACCTTTACGATAACGAACCCCGGCGTTTTTGGCGGATTATTCGGTACGCCGATCATTAACCAGCCGCAGGTCGCGATCCTATGCGTAGGCACGATCGAGAAACGTCCGAAGGTTTTCACATCGCCCGAGGGTGACGACTACATCGCGATCCGCCAGATGGCGTACTTCGCT